>JASLOY010000171.1:0-7093 GCA_030745255.1 Vicinamibacterales bacterium | reverse complement strand
GGTTGCGGTGCGGGATGTGCAAGAAGGTAAGACGTCGCGATGTGGGAGTGTTTGCGTATGGATTCCGATGGCGTCAAGGATCAGTTCTGCTCAAACAAACACTTCCATCCCAACTCTTGCACTCCCAGGCGAAGAGATCACCGTTGCGGTGACCGACGGGGTCGTGACGCTGAGCGGCACGGTCCCCAGCGACGGCCAGCGCGGGGTGCCCTACCCGGGCGCGACGGTGCAGCAGAGTATCGGCGCTGTCGTGCGCGCCGTGCCTGGCGTCGAGGAGGTGCAGTTCTCGCTACAGATCGAGCCCGTCTCACCAGCCAGGTAAGCGCAATAGTCGGGTCTCGGGAAGCGCGTGGGCGGATCGGTGTGAAGTAAGACGTAGGTAAAAGGTTTCACGGGGCTGGCTCGATTCGCAGCAGCGCCCCGTCGTCCTCGTCCGTCAACAAGTAGAGCAACCCGTCAGGCCCCTGGCGCACCTCCCGGATGCGCTGCCTGAGCCCTTGCAGCATCGACTCGCGTCGTATCTCTTCGGTGTTGTCGTTGAACACGATGCGCTGCAGGTGGCCCGTGCCCGGTATGCCGCCCTCGCGCAGCGACCCCACGAAAACGTTGCCCTTCCATGCGGGGAAGACGTCGCCGGTATAGACGGCCATACCGGCGACCGCGATCGCCGGAAGCCAGACGACCAGCGGGGATTCGATGCCCTCGCGGGTCGGATGCTCGGACACACGCGCGCCTGGATACAACCGTCCGAAGCTGACCATTGGCCAGCCGTAGTTGCGACCCGGCAAGATGATGTTGATCTCGTCGCCCCCGTTCGGTCCGTTCTCGTGGTTCCACAGCATCCCGGTATCCGGATGCACTATGAGACCTAGCTGGTTGCGGTGTCCCAGCGTGTAAATCTCCGGCCGATAGTCGGTCTGTCCGACGAACGGGTTGTCGCTCGGCACAGACCCATCGTCGTTGAGCCGCAGGATCTTGCCGCGCAGGCTCATCGGGTCTTGGGCTCCCCGGTCGACTGCCGCGACCGCGCCGACCCGGCCGCCGGTGGACATGTAGACCTTGCCGTCACGCCCGATCGCGACCCGCCCGTTGAGACCGGAGTTGCCGTCGTACGCCTCGGTGACCAGCAGATCGCGAACGTCGGTCAGCGCGCCATCCTCGAGCGTGCCCCGTGCCAGCGCCGGAGCGCCGCGGCCGTTGTCGGCGTGTTTCGTGTAGGTGAGGTAGATCAGGTGATTGTCGGCGAACTCGGGATGGACGGCGACATCCATCAGCCCCCCATTGCCATCGGTCCTGACCTCCGGCACACCCGAGATGTCGTTTGGATCGAGCACACCATCCCGAACGACGCGCAGACGACCATCCCGCTCGGTGACCAACATGCTCCCGTCGGGGAGGAAGGCAATGGCCCAGGGATGCTCGAGCCCTCGGGCCACAACGCTAACTCGGATCTTGTGCTGTTCGGCCGTGTCGAACACCCACGGCCCGGCGCCAAGGGGCGGCACCGGTACGCCGAGCGGCGGCGGCTCCTGCGCGTGACCGAGTGCGGCTATGCCGAGCACCAACGACACTGCCAAGCAGACCGTCTGTCTGACCCTCATGTGAACCTCCCCGTGAGCCGTTCAGTATAGAACGACCACGCGTACTCTCGATCCCCGGACGCCTTGACAACGCAAGAGATCTCAACGAGAGTTCGAGTCGACATGCCCAATATTCAGCGTGGATTCGTCGTCGCACTGGCCGCTGTGGTCGTGGCCCTGACCGGTGTCGTGCAGGCGCAGCCCCCAGAGCCCGGGAGCCGCTTCTCGGCCGACGACTGGCCGCTGGCGGGAGGGGACTGGACCAGCTCGCGCTACTCGATGCTGGACGAGATCTCGACCGGGACGATCGACCGGCTCGGCGGCGCCTGGGTGACTCGTCTCGAGGGCGGTGGGTCGTCGCGGTCTACTCCGGCGGTGAAGGACGGCGTGCTGTATCTCACGGCCGGGCCGCGGGTGCTGGCGGTCGACGGTGCCACCGGCGAGTCGGTCTGGACCTGGCGGGCCGAGGACCCGACTTCTGGGCGGGCGCCGTCGTGGCAGGGCGTCGGGCTGAGCGACGATCTGGTGTTCGTCGGACTGCGGAGCGTCGAGGTGGGCGCGATCAGCCAGGAGACGGGCGAGCTCGCATGGGCGACCAAGGTCGGCAGTGAGCCGGCGATGCCGGGTGAGACGGTGACCACCGCGCCGATCGTGGCCGACGGCAAGGTCTTCGTCGGTGTCGCCAACGGCGACAGTGGCGGGCAGGGCCGGGTGGTGGCGGTCGATGCCGAGAGTGGCGAGTTGCTCTGGACGTTCCACGTCATCCCACGCCCGGGCGAGTTCGGGCACGACAGCTGGCCGCAGGACTCCGACATCTGGGAGGTCGGCGGCGGCGGCGTGTGGCTGGTGGGGACAGTCGACCCGGAACTGGGGCTCGTGTACTTCGCCACCGGCAACCCGGTGCCGATGTTCGGCGGCGAGATCCGTGGGGGAGACAACCTGTTCACCGCGGCGGTGCTGGAGACCGGTGAGCTGCGCTGGCACTACCAGGTGGTGCGGCACGACATCTGGGATGCCGACATCGCCACGCCGATGCTGCTCTACGACGTGGAAATGAACGGCCAGCTCCGCAAGGGCGTGGCCGCGATCCGGGCCGACGGGTATCTCTTCTTGTTTGATCGAGAAACCGGCGAGCCGCTCATCCCGATCGAGCAGCGGCCAGTGCCGCAGGACCCAGGCCAGCTCACCGCCGACACCCAGCCGTTCCCGGTGGGGGCCGAGCGGATCATTCCCGACTGCTCGCTCTGGCGCNACCGGGTGCCGCCACCCTTCGAGCTGAGCTGCAGCTTCTTCACGCCGCCCTCGGTCGACACACCGGCGGTGGTGGGGCTCGGCTCACCGATTCCGATGGTGCGGGTGACGCCGATGTCGTTCAGCCCCCAGACCGGTCTGATCTACGCCCAGGGGCGAAGTCACGTCGGGTTCGCCCGCCGGTTCGACGACCCGTGGATCTCGGACAACCGGCCCGGTGGCTACGACCGGCTCGGTTTGCCTGAGTCGACCGGCGTGCTCGCGGCGGTCGACCCGCGCACCAACACCGTCGCCTGGAAGCAGGATCTGCTCGGTGGGCGGCTGGCCACGAGCGGTCCGATGTCGACCGCCGGTGGGCTGGTGTTCTGGGGCTCGGCCGACGGGCAGCTCGACGCCTACGACGCCGCCACGGGCGAGCGCCTGTGGGCGTTCCAGGCGACGCCAGCCGGCGCGCGGATGCGGCCCGGGCCCGTTTCGACCTACGCCATCGACGGCAAGCAGTACATCGCGATGCCGATGGGCGGCGAGCTGTGGGCGTTCGGGCTCGACGGCGAGGTCCCGCCGCGCGACGAGCCGGTGGACGACGCGCCCGACCTGGTTCGCTGGACCGGCCCGGCGCCGACCGAGACCGAGGAGGTCCAGACCGGCACCGTGCGCGAGAACCCGTCCTGGTCGCTGGGGGGCGCCCGGACCGCGCTCGACGAGCACACGTTCAACCCGCAGCGGGTGCAGGTGAGCGCCGGCACGCGGGTGCGGTTCACCAACAACGGCGAGATAGAGCACACCATCGAGGCGCGGGACGGGAGCTGGTCTACGGGTGCCATCGAACCCGGGCTGTTCGAGCACGTCAGCTTCGACACGCCCGGCACGTACCCGTTCCACTGCACCGACCACCCGTGGGCGCTCGGCGAGATCACGGTCGTGCCGTAGTGTGCCGGGCGGGGCGCCCGCTGTGAAACTGGAACTCCAGATACTTGATGGACGCCCCTCGCTCCAGGAATCTCGTCTCGTATCTGGTCTGCAGCCCAGACTGCTCGGTCAACAATGGTGAATGGTACAGGTCCTTCGTGTACGCCAGGCTTCGGACTCCGATACCGTTGCCGAGAAGTGCCAGGGTGTAGTCGAAGAGCTCGGCATCGTCGGTCTTGAACCGCACCCAGCCGTCGCCGCGCAGCAGTTGCTTGTAGGTGTTCAGAAACCGGGGAGAGGTCAGGCGCCGTCTGGCATCCCGATGCTTGGGCCTGGGGTCTGGAAAGGTAATCCAGATCTCCCCGATCTCTCCTGGGCCGAAGTAACGGTCCAGTTCCGCGATATCGGCCCTCAGAAACGCCACATTCACCAGTCCCCGTGCAGTGGCGTCTGAGCTGCCGACCCACATTCGTGCACCCCGCTTGTCGACGCCGATCACGTTCCTGTTCGGGGAGCTCTCGGCGAGCGCGACAGCCAACTCGCCGTACCCGCACCCAAGCTCGACGACGAGCTGGCGGTCATTACCGAAGATGTCCCTGTTCCAGTTGCCGAGAACGTTGTCGAAAGCTGGCTTTCCCGG
Source organism: Vicinamibacterales bacterium (assembly GCA_030745255.1). Taxonomy (GTDB): domain Bacteria; phylum Acidobacteriota; class Vicinamibacteria; order Vicinamibacterales; family UBA8438; genus NP936. The sequence goes on along the minus strand of JASLOY010000171.1, from coordinate 2,713 downwards.
CTCGAGGAGATTTCGCTGGCTCGCGTTGTCCAGGAACCGCTGGAGCTTTCTTCTCATGATTCGGTTTATGGCGGCGAAACTGGACCCGAAATGTCTGCGGTCGCGAGTCGCTGGATTATAGCGGCGCTCACCTTGACAATGGCTGGGATCTCAACGAGAGTTCGGACCAACATGCCCAAACTGCAGCGTGGCTTCGTCGTGGCGATTGCCGCCTCGGTCGTTGTCCTGACGGCCGGCGTGCGGGGGCAGGAGCCCGAGACTGGTCGCGGCCTTCCGGCCCAGAACTGGGTGGTGTCCTGAGGCATGATGGACACGAGGAGCAATGCGAGACCGTCACGAGATGCCGCGCTGGGTCTCGTGCGCGCGCCCGACCTGCCCGAGCTGATGCAGCGGGCGTCGGTGCTGCGCGATGCCGGGTTCGGCAACGCAATCAGCTATTCCAGGAAAGTCTTCATCCCGCTGACGAAGCTGTGCCGCGACGTATGCCACTACTGCACGTTCGCCCAGCCGCCCCGGGCTGGCGAGCGGGCCTTTCTGACGCTCGACGAAGTCGTCGCTGTCGCGCGACGGGGCGCCGATGCCGGCTGCCGGGAGGCGCTGTTCACGCTGGGCGACAAACCGGAGCTTCGATACCCGCAGGCCCGCGCCGAGCTGGACGAGCTGGAGCACCCCTCCACGATCTCATATCTGGTCGCCGCCGCCAGAGCCGTGTTCGACGCCACCGGTCTGCTGCCGCACGCCAATCCCGGTGTCGTCACGCGGAGCGAGCTGGCCGCGCTGCGAGAGGTGTGCCCGTCGCAGGGCTTGATGCTGGAGAGCGTCTCCAGACGTCTGCTCGAGCCTGGCCAGGCCCACCATGGCTCGCCCGACAAGGATCCGGACGCGCGGCTCGACACGATCAAGGTGGCCGGCGAGCTCGCGATCCCTTTTACGTCCGGCATTCTGATCGGCATCGGCGAGACGCGGGAAGAGCGCGTCAATTCTCTGTTGGCGCTCCGCGATCTGCACGACACCTATGGGCATCTGCAGGAAATCATCATCCAGAACTTCCGTGCGAAACCGGACACACGCATGGTGGACGCGCAGGAGCCGGACCTGGACGACCTGCTATGGACCATTGCCGCGGCCAGGATCGTCTTTGGTCCCGACATGGCGATTCAGGCTCCGCCCAACCTGACCCCGGACACGTTCGGCACCCTGATCCGAGCCGGCATCAACGACTGGGGCGGGGTTTCGCCGGTCACGCCGGACCACGTCAACCCGGAGGCGCCGTGGCCGCAACTCGAGCGCCTGGCTCGCGAGACCGAGCGCGAGGGCAAGTTGCTGACCGAGCGGCTGACGGTCTATCCCGCTTATGTGCGTCGGGTCGACACCTGGATAGCAGAAGGTCTTTGGCCGTCCGTCTGGCAGAGCTCCGACGCGGAGGGGTTTGCGCGCGACGGTGCCTGGTCGCCCGGCGATCGAGACGCGGTGTTGCCGCAAGGCTTGTTACACCGGCTCCAGAGTACGATCGCGCTCCACCCGGCCTCGCGAACCGGGGAACTGTGCGACAAGGCGGGTCGCGGCGACGGTCTGGACGAGGCGGAGATCGCCGACCTGTTCACCGCCCGCGGCGATGATCTCGTGACAGTCGTGCGGGCTGCCGACGCGCTGCGCCGCGAGGTCAACGGCGACGAGGTCACCTACGTCGTCAACCGCAACATCAACTACACCAACGTGTGCTATTTCAAGTGCCAGTTCTGCGCCTTCTCCAAAGGCAAGCTCAGCGAGAATCTGCGCGGTGCGCCCTATGACCTCGATCTCGACGAGGTCGCCCGCCGAAGTGTCGAAGCATGGGAGCGTGGCGCCACGGAAGTGTGCATGCAGGGCGGCATTCATCCCGACTACACCGGTGCCACCTATCTGGACATCTGCCGCACCGTCAAAGCGGCCGTGCCCGAGATGCACGTGCATGCCTTTTCGCCGCTGGAGGTCTGGCAAGGTGCTGCGACCCTTCGCCTGCCGCTGGAAGAGTTCCTGCGCCAGTTGAAGGCCGCTGGGCTGGGGACGTTGCCCGGGACCGCCGCCGAGGTGCTGCACGACGAGGTCAGACAGGAGCTGTGTCCCGACAAGCTGTCGGCCGCTCAGTGGCTCGAGGTGATGGACATGGCGCATCGAGTCGGTTTCAAGACGACGGCGACGATCATGTACGGTCACATCGACCGCCCCGAGCACTGGGCCAGGCATTTATGGAGCATCAGGGAGCTGCAGGCACGGACCGGTGGCTTCACGGAATTCGTGCCGTTGCCCTTCGTGCACATGGAGGCGCCGATCTACCTGAAGGGCAAGGCCCGCCGGGGCCCGACGTTCCGGGAGTCGCTGTTGATGCATGCGGTCGCTCGACTGGCGCTGCATCCGCTGGTGCCCAATATTCAGGCGTCGTGGGTGAAGATGGGACCGCGCGGCGTGCACGCCTGCCTCGATGCCGGCGTGAACGACCTCGGTGGCACGCTGATGAACGAGAGCATCACGCGGGCCGCCGGCGCGGAGTTTGGGCAGGAGCTGTCGCCCGAACAGATGGAGACCTTGATCGCCGGGGCGGGCCGCACACCGAGACAGCGATCCACCGCGTATGGCGAACCGCCCGACGGGCAGGTCGAGCGGTCATTTCACGCCGCGGACCTAAGTCCAACTGTCCAGACGCCGGCTCCGGTCGGGGGGCGGACCGTTGCGG
>JASLOY010000170.1 GCA_030745255.1 Vicinamibacterales bacterium | reverse complement strand
ACTACTGCCCAACGGGCATCGCGACGCAGAACCGCTGGCTGGCGCGGGGCCTCAACCCCAACCTGAAATCGGTGCGGTTGGCCAACTACCTCATCACGCTGCGAAAGGAGCTCGCGGCGCTGACCCGCGCCTGTGGTGCGACACATCCGTCGCACGTAGACCCACGGCATCTCGAAATTCTCGACGATCGCTTCGGGTCGACGACAGTTGCCGAGTTGTTCGGCGGGCGTGGCCGGGGAATCCCCAGCAGTGACGAAGCGGGGGCTGACAGGGTCGAAGCGGACGAACCGGCTCACGGACGCGCCATCAGGGCCGTTGGGTGAGCACGCGCTTCACAACCCAGTCGGCGGCTTACCGCGACCAACCAGTTCATCCGCAGGCCGGGGACGGGTCCTGCCATGCAGTGGACGGCCGTGTCGGCCCGCGGCTGCCGGCTCACGAAGTTGGCTGCCGCACTTTGGGTTTGTTGGCAGGCGGGTTATGATGCTCCGTCTACCTATGAATCTGCTCCACACAACCAACTAGGAGGACATAGTGGCAAAGGTCAAGGGACTGAAAACAGCGATGACAAAAACTCAGATATTCTCGGAGATCGCCGAGAGCACCGAGCTGTCCAAGCGGCAGGTCGCCTCCGTCTTCGATGCACTGGAAACCGTCGTTGCGCGGCACGTCAGGAAAGGCTCGGTCGGGAACTGCACCATTCCGGGAATGATGAAAATCAAGACCGTCAAGAAGCCGGCCCAGAAAGCGAAGAAGAACGTCCCGAACCCGTTCCGACCGGGCGAGCTCATGGACGTCAAGGCAAAGCCAGCCAGCACACGCGTGAAGATTCTGCCCCTCAAGAAGCTCAAAGACATGGTGTAGCCTGGTCGCGATCGATACAGGCACAACACCCGCGCACTGAGGCGACACGTCCAGGCGCCTCCCACCAAGTGATACGGCCGGCCACGTGGCCGGCCGTCGATGTACGGCACCACCCGGCCAGAAGTTGTCTTAGCGAGCTCCGGCGGTCGGCTGCCCGCGACGGGGCAGCGGCCGAGGCAGCGGTTTGCGGGGCAACAGCTCGTCGCGGTTTGCGGCGTGATAGGCGAACGAGGCAACAATCACCGCGTTCTTCATCATGTCCGATGCCTGCACCCGCTCGTAGACATCCAGATTCGTGTGGTGTGTGCGCGAGCTGTATTCGACCGGGTCCTGGATGAATTGGAAACCAGGCAGCCCGACGCCATCGAACGACACGTGGTCGGTGCCGCCCGTGTTACGGATGCTCAGGGTGGTCATGCCGAGGTTGGCGAACGGCTCCATCCAAGCCTCGAAGACTGGCGCGATCGCCTCGTTCCCCTGCAGGTAGACCCCGCGCAACAACCCGGTGCCGTTGTCCACATTGAAGTAGCCAGACAGCCGGGCGTGATCCGGCTTCAGCGCCATGGTCTGCCGGTCGCCGAAATGCTGCGTGACGTAGGCGCGTGAGCCCAACAGGCCCTGCTCTTCGCCGGTCCAGAGCGCAATCCGGACCGTACGCCGCATCGACAGACCGGCGGCCTTCAGGATGCGCATCGCCTCCATCATGATTGCCGAGCCGGAGGCGTTGTCGGTGGCGCCGGTACCGGCGTGCCACGAGTCGAAGTGCGCACCCAGCATTACCACTTCGTCGGCCCGGTCGGTGCCCGGAATCTCGGCGATGACGTTGAAGCCATTCAGGGTGTCATCGTGGAAGCTGTTCTGGACGTTGAGCTCGAGGGTCACTGGAATGTCCTTCTCGAGCGTGCGCACGATGCGCCCATAGTGCTCGGTCAGCAACACGACCTGCGGCGCGACCGGCGAGGCGTCCGGGTTCTGTGACCCACCACTCCGCACCCACACACTACCGGTGTCCCCACGCCTCGATCCCGGTTCCGGACCCGGCTCGATGAGCGCGGCCACACCCTCCTCGACGAAGAACGCCATCCGTCGGTCCGCGAAGCCGCGCTCCGCGGTCCGTCTTCCACCCCGCCGCCCGCGGCGCTGAGCCGGGTCAGGCGGCGCGGCGAGCGCGGCGAGCTGGTCGTCGGTATAACGCCGCCCCGGCGCGTCGAACAGCGCCTGCACCCCGGGCACGGTCGAGGTCAGCACGAACTTGCCGGCCAGCGTGCCACGGTGCTTCTCGATGTCAGCGTCGCTGGCGATTATCGCCAGCACTGCCTCGGCGCTCACCACGCCACCAGTGCCGGGGGTCCAGGCCTTCGGGTAGCCAATCAGAGGATAGGCCTGCGGCTCGATCGCGTGGGCGTAGAACCGGTCGTTCGACCACCCCCGGCCGAACTCACCCCACACTTCCTGGTCGATGTTGGCCAGGCCCCACTCGGCGAACTGCTCGACGGTGTAGTCAGCGGCGGCCTGGAGATTGGGAGACCCGGTGAGCCGCGGGCCGTGGACATCGGTCAGCCAGCTCATCAGCTCCATCACACGGGACCGATCGAATCCTTCGGCCTTGATGGCAAATACGGCGTTCAAGTCGACCGGCTCGCCGCTCTGCCCGACCAGCGGACGCGATATGGCGAGAGGGATGATGACGACCGCGAACACCACGCGGGCCGCCAGGGACAGTCGCCGAGTCGAGGGGTCAGACATGTATCTCCTCCGAGTAGGCCGAGCGTATGCGAAACGGTCGACAGCGTGTCGCCTTCTGTATCGCTCCGGTCCGGTTGCCGCCAAGCGTCCGCTGCGTCAACCGCGCAGCTTCGGGAGCAACGACTCCATCTGGGTGGGCGTCAGACCCAGCAGCGCGCTTCTTGCGATCAGCCTCTCGAGGTCGATGCCGTAGAGATGAGTCGCGGAGTCTCCGAGGCCGATCAAATTGCGACTGCCGATGGCACCGGCCACCCAGTCTGAGAACCGGCGCCGAGCATCGCTGGACCCGTCGGCTAGCGCGTCGGTCACTCGCTCGCGAGCCTGTCGGAACAACGCCCGCGAGTCGGCATCGTCGGCACCCAGGAACCCACGCCAGGCGGTTCCGCCCACCTCTTCGGTGCTGTCGATCAGACGGTGGCGAATCTCGTCGAAACTCACAAAGGCGAAATACAGGAACGAGAGCTCTCGAAAGACCGCGAAATCGACGCGAGCCGCATAGGCGGCTTCCTGAAGCGCCTGCAGCTGGTCTGCCTCGAGGTCGAGGAGCGCCGCGTAACGGGCGAGCCCGGAAGTCGACACATCCTTCTCGGTCAGCATCTCGGCGAGCCGCTCGACGCCGAGGAGGCTCCACGCGATGCCGGTCGAGAACATCGGATCGAAGAACGCGAAGGCCTGCGGCAACATTGCCCACGCCTTGCCCGCCGCGTGCCGGCAACGGCGCTGCAGACGCCCCGTCGAGCGCAGCCCAGGCGACCGCGGACGGGCGGAGGCAAACGCCTCTGCCAGGGTCGGATAGCGCTCGAGGGCGCCCTGCCACCGCGCCTCGGCGCTGACGCCGGCAGGTGCGTGGGCGGTGTCGGTCGCTGTGTCGCCATCGGTGCCCGTATCGGCATCAGTGTCGTCTAAGAGCAGCCCGGCGCTCACCACACCGTCGTCGAAACGGAGGGCATAGATCCATCCTTCATCGATCAGGTGGTGGACCGCCGCCCAGTCGTCAGCGTAAGGTCCCTCTGACAGGCACGCACCGGCACCGGCCGCGACCTCGGCGAACGGTGTCACGCCCTCGAAGTGCGCATAGACGAGCCGACTCGAGAAAGCGATGCTGGAGCGCATCGATTCGATGCCCAGCGCCCGAGCCATGACTTCGCCGGCACCCGAGGCGTCGACCACGAAACCAGCCTCGATTATCGTGTCGCGAGCGTCGCGTCGACCGCGTAGCCGCAGACCGTGCGCGATCGGTTCCGCGGCCACGATCTCCAAGCGGTCGCGATAGTCGACACCGGCGGCGCACGCCTGCTCCATCAGGTAGGCATCGACGTCAGCGCGCATCCATTGACAGTCGGCCACCGCATCGCTCGGACTCGCGGCGATGAGGAATCGCGCGTCGTTTGTCTCGCCGTTGCAATAGGGAACGCCAGGGTAATGACGATAGAAGGTGAACCCACGCTTGAGGCCACAGCGTAAATCGGCGAGGTCGCGACGCCACCGGCCATGGGCCGCCAGGCTCCTCAGATCGGCCTGCCCGTAACGCCTCGCCAGACGCTCGAGGGACAGCGCCGCCAGCGGTGTCGACGACTCGCCGAGCGCGAAGCGCGGGTGCTGGTCGCGCTCCACCAACAGCACTTCTCGCCCACCGAGCGCCAGGAGCCGGGCCAGGAGCGAGCCGGCGAAGCCGGCGCCGATGATGACAATGTCGCGCTTCAGAGCGGACCGCACGTCGCTCCCCCGGAGCAGTGCGAACAGCGTATCCGTGGCGCCACGTCCGCACATCGATTCATCGCATCGAGCCGCGCCCGTCTGGCCCCGGCGCACTCGCGGCAACCGGCGAGGCGCTCGATGTCCCACAGGTCGACCTGCACAACCGCCTCGGCCAGGTCCAAGCGCAACGCCCGCTCGAGCACCTCTTCCACCAGATCGAGGCAGACCGGCGCCCAGGAACCCTCGGTCGCCAACGACTCCAGAGCGCCGTTGCCGCCGCGCACCGGGATGATCGAGATCGTGCTGGCGCCGCAGCGCGCGGCATGGTCGACCGACCGCAGCGTCCATTCGAGCTGATCGGAGGCGGCAATGAACGGACACCCAAGGAGGACGAAGGCTCGCAAGCCAATCTGGCGGTTGCGCAGACGGGCCGCGCAGGCGTCGAAGTCGGCCAGCGTCATCTTCTTGTTGAGGCGCGGCAGGGCGTCCGGGTGCACGGTCTCCAGACCGATCGCCACCTCCAGCGCGCCGTCGAGCCGATCGGCAAAGGCGAGGCAGCGGTCACCGACGAAGCGTGGATGACACTCGACGGTGACAGACTCGAAGCCCCGGAGAAGCTCGAGCAGGGCGTCTTCGTCGGCGCCCGGCACCGCGGCGGGGTCGAAGAAGTTGCTGGCGTTGTAGAGCTTGACGAGGGAACGGTGCGCCACCCCCTCGAGCGCCAGCTCGAGTTGACGCGGCAGTGAGGCACGCGGTGTCGAGCCGACGAGAGTCTGCTGCCACAGGTCGCAGAAGACGCAGCTGAACGGACACTCCGCCCCGGCCAGGAAGACGGTCGCCGCTTCGATCACGCCTCCGCCAGGTCGACGCTCCTGCTCGTGCAGGACCCGAATCGGCTTCCAGGCTGACAGCGGGGTCTTCGGTCCCCTGAGCGCGCGCACCCAGCGGTCCATCACCCGTTACTGTTGGGCCCCGTCGTGCAGGGACAGGAAGTGCGCTCGGTAGCTCTCCGGTGGATGCTCGAAGCGGCCGCGAAACACCGCCGTATCGACCGCCCCATGCTGAAAGCGTCGCTTCTCGAACACCGGGAAGTCGACACCGAGGTGCGAACGCATTCCCCGCCTCACGACCTGTCCCTTGAGCGCATACAGCGTGTCGGTGGAGCCGCCGGTCAGCTCATCGAAGGGCGCTGCTTCGGCCACACCAATGACGGCAGGACGCGCAAAGGGGCTGAACCCGGCAAAGCCGAGCAGACGCGCCGGCGCGAATGTGCGAACGCAGGCGCGCGAGAAGCCCCCCGAATAGGTCAGCGAGTGCTTGATCGCGTCTACACCCCAGCCTTCCTGATAGAGCATCGAGTTGGATACGACGCTGCGAATAGTGAGCTCCTGATGATCTTCGAGTGGGTAGTCCTTGAGATTTTCGTCGCCCCCGTCGCCGTCCAGGAGCAGCCGCCACGTCGGATAGCGGCTGCGAATGCCCCGCAACAGCGCCAACCCGACCGTCGCGCACTCGACATCGAGCGGCTTGTAGTCCTCGATAATCTTCACCGCCTCGAACGGGTCGAGATCGTCTGGCGCCACGTCGACCACCTCCAGCAGCATCTCCAGATCGAGACGGCGGAGAAACGCCCGCGCTTGCTCGACGTCGAGACCACCGCCATCGACCGCCAGAGTGAATGCCTTCAGCCGGCTTGGGCTGCGCCCGCTCTCGAGCAGGGCGTGATAGAGGCTCATCAACACCGCGCCACTGTCGACACCGCCTGAGAACAGGACGCCAAGCGGCTCGTCCTCGTCTTGATGCGCGAGCCACTGCGCGATCTCGCCATGCATCGCCTCGACATAGGCCTGGCCGATGGCATCGAGGTCGGCGGGCATCGTCGCCCGCGGCGGGGCGAAAAAGCGGCGGTGTCGTGGATTCGGGTCGGGGCAGCCAATAAGCCGTAGGGCGGTCACGTGATGGGCCGGTACCATGCGCGTGTAGGCGGGATGGAATTGGTGGAGGTAGCCGTGCGTGTCGAGGACCTGCTTGATTTCGTCGATTCGCTCGGCAATGACCAGCATCGGCCCCTGGGCTTCCTTGGCGAGGAAGTAGCGCATGGGCCGGTCGAGGCTGCGCGCCATCAGCACGGTCTCGCCGTCGCGAGTCGCCAGAGCGAACGAACCGTGTACGGCCAGCAGGGCCTCTGGCCGCTTGTCGACGAGCCGCGCTTCGGCCTCGTCGACGGTCATGTTGAGGATGTTCTGCGCGCCGTCCTCGATGAGGTTGACGACACGGTGCACCGCGCGTTCCATTCGGTCACCTCCGCTGCAACCGTATTCTCGCAACCATTATACGAGCGCCATCACCATCCGGGGCCGCGAGAGCCCGTTCAGGCCGCGAGGCGCTCTGAGGCGATTCGAGGTGTCTACCACTCGTCCGGCGGCCTCACAGGGTCATTGCAACAACTCGGCAAGTTTCTCCGATGGTTTCATCCAACCGAGCGTTTGTCGAGGCCGGTCGTTGAGCATATGCGCCACTCGATTGAGATGGCGTTGACTATGGACCGCCAGGTCACTGCCTCGTGGGAAGTACTGTCGAAGCAAGCCATTGGTGTTTTCGTTCGAGCCTCGCTGCCACGGGCTGTGCGGGTCGCAAAAGTAGACCTGCACGCCGGTGGCGATGCTGAACTGGCGGTGGCCGGCCATTTCTTTGCCGCGGTCCCATGTCAGGGACACCGCGAGATGCTGGGGGAGGGTCCGAATCTTCTTGGCAAGTAGGGCACACACATGGGGGCTCGTTTTGTTCCGGCCGACCTTCAGCAACATCACATAGCGAGTCTGGCGCTCGACGAGCGTCGCAATGGCTGACTGCCCGCGGGCCCCCAGCAGCAAGTCCCCCTCCCAATGCCCAGGGACCGCGCGGTCTTCAATCTCAGCGGGGCGGTCCGCGATTAGGACCATGTCTTGGATATAGCCCCCAGGGTCCTTGCGGCCATGTGGTCGCCGGCGCGTACGCCCGGACCGCAGACAGGCAGTAAGCTCCTTGCGCAACGCCCCGCGGGATTGGACGAACAGCGAGCGATAAATGGTTTCGTGAGACACGCGCATCTCAAGGTCATGCGGGTAGTCCACCTGCAGTCTGGCACTGATCTGTTGCGGAGACCACTGCGCGTTCAACAAGGTTTCGACC
>JASLOY010000016.1 GCA_030745255.1 Vicinamibacterales bacterium | reverse complement strand
CATCACCGGCCAGGCCGATGCCTTGCGGCTCGGCATCGCCCGCGCGCTGGTGCAGTTTGACGAGCAGTTGCGTCCGGTTTTGAAGAAGGCGGGAATGCTTACTCGCGATGCCCGGATCAAAGAGCGGAAGAAATATGGACTGGCTGGAGCTCGGAAGCGCTTCCAGTTCAGCAAGCGCTAGGGAAATGGAGGCAGCTTGACGTCGATCGCCATCAAAGACCTGCTCGAGGCGGGCGTGCATTTCGGACATCAGGCCAGCCGCTGGAACCCGAAGATGAAGCCATACATCCTTGGCGCCCGCAATGGGATTTACATCCTCGACCTCAGCAAGACGGCCAAGCTCTTCGACGAGGCTGAAGCCTTCGTCCGCGACCTGGCGGCCAACGGTAAGACGGTGCTGTTTGTGGGCACCAAGCGCCAAGCCCAGGACCTCGTGCAGGAAGAGGCAAAGCGTTGCGGCATGTTCTTCGTCAACGAGCGATGGCTGGGTGGTCTGCTGACCAATTTCGTGACGATCCAACGCAGCATCGCGCGACTCCGCGACCTGGAAGCGATGGCGGAAGACGGGCGGTACGACACCTTTTCCAAGAAGGAGATCGCGCGCAAGGAAAAGGAAAAACGGAAGCTCTACAAGAACCTGGACGGCATTCGACACATGTCCCGGCTGCCGGACGCGGTGTTCGTCGTCGACACCCGCAGGGAGAAGATTGCGGTCGACGAGGCCCGCAAGCTGAAGATTCCGGTGATGGGGATTGTTGACACCAATTGCGACCCGGACGATGTTGACTACTTGATTCCGGGTAACGACGATGCCCTGCGGTCGATCAGGCTGTTCCTGACCCGTATTGCCGACGCCGCAATTGCTGGTCGTGGACTGCGCGAGGCAACGCAAAACGCACCCGCGGATGCAGCGCCAAGCGACCCGAGCTCAGCGCCGGCACCGACGAAGGCTGAACCGGCCGTGTCGCCGGCCTCCGTTTGACGCTTCGTTCATACGACAATCGACGGCGCCGGCAGGTCAGTGCCGGCGCTTGTTGCGTACCGCCCCACCATGCGTGGCCCAGAGAGGGCGACACGCATCTGCGCATCTCTTGTCGCGCTGAGGAAGAATCGACATGGCCGTTACCGCCGCACAGGTGAAGGAACTCCGTGATAGAACCGGAGCCGGGTTCATGGACTGCAAGTCGGCGTTGGCAGAGGTCGATGGCGACATCGACAAAGCGGTGACGATACTGCGCACACGCGGACAGGCACTTGCCGCGAAGCGCTCGGGACGCAGCACCGGCCAGGGCCTGGTGGGGAGCTATATCCACATGGGTGGTCAGGTCGGTGTGCTGGTCGAAGTCGGCTGCGAATCCGACTTCGTCGCGCGCACCGACGAGTTTCAGCAGCTGGTCCGGGAGATCGCGATGCACATCGCGGCAGCCAACCCGCTGTATGCCACGCGGGAAGCGGTGCCGGCCGAGGATCTCGACCGAGAGAAGGCCATCTTCCGAGCGCAGTTCGAGGACTCCAACAAGCCGCCGCAGGTCATCGACAAGATCGTCGAAGGCAAGGTGAACAGCTACTACCAGCAGGTCGTGCTGCTGGACCAGCCGTCGATTCGAGACCCCAAGATCACGGTCGGCGCTTTGGTCACGGCAGCGATCGCCAAGATGGGCGAGAACATTACGATTCCCCGCTTTGCTCGCTTCAAGATCGGCGGCGCGGCGAACTGACTGCAGTTCGACGCCGTAACCCAGACACGCGACCGGCCCACCGCCCGACGCGTATTCGGTCTGCGCTATAATCCCCACAGTCGATGCCTGCCCCGGCCTATCAGCGCGTGCTTCTCAAGCTTTCGGGCGAGGCGCTCATGGGCGATCGCGAATTTGGGATCGCCCCGATCGTGGCCGATCAGATCGCGGCGGAGATCGTCGAGGTCCGGCAACTCGGCGTCGAGCTGGCGGTCGTCATCGGCGGCGGCAACATCTTCCGGGGGCTGGCGGCCAGCGCAAAAGGGATGGACCGTACCACCGCCGACAACATGGGGATGCTGGCGACGGTGATGAACGCACTCGCGCTCTCAGACGCGCTCGAGCGTCATGGCGCCGACACGCGCGTCCTGACCGCCATCGAGATGCGCACCGTCGCAGAACCGTTCATCCGCCGGCGCGCCATTCGACACCTCGAAAAGGGGCGGGTCGTTCTGTTCGCTGCCGGCACGGGGAACCCCTATTTCACGACGGACACGGCGGCGGCGTTGCGCGCCATGGAGATTCGGGCCGACGTCATCATGAAGGCGACCAGAGTGGACGGCATCTTCACCGCCGACCCGCTGACAGATCCCACCGCCACCCGTCTCGACTCGCTCTCACACCTCGATGTTCTGGAACGGCGTCTCAACGTGATGGACGCGACCGCGATCTCGCTGTGCATGGACAACAAGCTTCCGATCGTCGTCTTCAACCTGACGACACCGGGCAACGTGCTTCGCGCCGTGATGGGGGAAGCGGTCGGGTCTGTGGTCACGCCTGAGCCCATCACGATGGGCAGAAAGGGATGAGTGTCCCGAGATGAACATCACAGATGGCAGGAGCGCCGTGACCGAAGCCCGCGCGGGTATGAAAGGACAGGTCGAGCACGTCCGCCACGAGCTGGCAGGCGTCCGGACGGGTCGAGCGTCGATTGGCATTCTCGACTCGGTCCGCGTCGAAGCCTACGGCACCCAGATGCCGCTGAATCAGGTCGCCACCTTGTCGGTGCCGGAATCAACACTGATTGTCGCCCACCCGTTCGACCCGACCCAGATCGGCGCAATCGAGCGGGCCATCCAGACCGGCAATCTCGGGCTGAATCCAAGCAACGACGGCAAGGTGGTCCGGATTCCGATTCCCCCGCTCACCGACGAACGCCGCAAAGAGATGTCTCGCATCGTCCACACACTCGCCGAGGAAGGACGAACCGGCGTGCGGAACATCCGGCGTCATGTCAACGACGCCCTCAAGAAGCTGCTCAAGAAACACGAGATCTCCGAAGACGATGAGCGGCAGGCCCTCAACGATGTCCAGAAAGTGACCGACGAGCACACCGGGCACATCAACGACCTGCAGAAGGCCAAGGACGCGGAGCTGCTCGAGCGCTAGAATGGCCACTATCAGGAGGCAGGAGACCGGAGGCTGGAGGCTGGGGAAGCCGGAAGGCTTCGCAAACCTCCTCTGAAGCCACCGTCCTTCTGCCACCACCGCCGCCCTACTGCTCGTGTCCCTCAGCTTTCATCTCGAATGCTCGATGCCGTGCGGCGCCGGCCCGTTCGACGCGGCCGATCGCCATCACCTCTGCACATGTGGGCGCCCGCTGCTTGCCCGCTACGACTGGGAACGGATCGGAGCCCACTGGACGCGCGAATCGCTTGGCAACGCCACCCGCTCGATGTGGCGCTACGCCCCGGCGTTGCCGCTGACAGACGGCATCCCGCCGGTGACCCTTGGTGAAGGGTGGACCCCCCTCTTCTCTGCTCCCCGGCTCGGAGCAGAGCTCGGCTTGTCGCACCTGTTCGTCAAGGACGAAGCGTTGAACCCCACAAATTCCTTCAAGGCGCGTGGCATGTCTGCCGCCGTCACCCGCGCGCGCGACCTCGGAGCCACGACACTGGCGGTGCCGTCGGCCGGAAACGCCGCCTGTGCGCTGGCTGCCTACGCCGCCAACGCCGGGCTCGCGGCGCAAGTCTTCATGCCGCGTGACGTCAAGTCCCCGTTCATCCAAGAGTGCCGGCTGCATGGGGCCGACGTCACGCTGGTCGACGGTCTGATAACGGATGCCGGCCGGCTCGCCGCCGAGCAGGGTCGTCCACAGGGTTGGTACGACGTCTCGACCCTTAAGGAGCCGTACCGGGTCGAGGGCAAGAAGACGATGGGGTATGAAATCGCGGAACAGCTCGGATGGCGCTGGCCCGACTGGATCATCTACCCCACCGGCGGCGGCACCGGTATCGTGGGCATCTGGAAGGCGTGCGACGAGCTCGAGCAACTCGGCTGGGTGAGGGGCCCGCGCCCCCGCCTGGTGACGGTGCAGGCCGAGGGCTGCGCGCCGATGGTCCGCGCGTTCCAGACCGGCGCCGAGACCGCCGAGCCATGGGTGGGTGCGGCGACGGTAGCTGACGGCCTGCGCGTGCCGGCCGCCGTCGGCGACATCCTGGTGCTGCGCGCGCTACGCGCCAGTGGCGGCGGCGCCGTGGCTGTCTCGGACACGGAGATGATCCAGGGGATGCGCGATCTCGGCAGCCAGGAGGGGATTGGCGCGGCGCCGGAGGGCGGGGCGACCCTCGCGGCCCTCCGCAGGCTGGTCACCGACGGATCGGTCGCATCGCGCGACCGGGTCGTGCTGCTCAACACCGGGGGCGCACTGAAGTATCTGGACGTGCTCGAGTAGCGACGATGCGCACGTTCCGGTCCCGGCGCACCGGGTCAGATCTCAATCGCCGAACGAGATGCCCAGGGCACGCGCCGTCCGTACGAGGTCGAGGTCTGGCGGCACCTGCTTCGTACGACCCACAACCTCCGAGAGCGGCACCGAGATGATGTCGGGCGGGCGGTTCGCCACCATCCGCCCGAACTCTCCGGCCAGCACCATCTCCACCGCTTTGCCGCCGAACCGCGTCGCCAGTACCCGGTCGAAACTGGTTGGGCCACCGCCCCGCTGGAGGTGTCCCAGCCGCACCGACCGCGCCTCTTTTCCGGTCAGCTCTTCGAGCTCGCCTCCCACCCGCGCTCCAAGTCCGCCAAGCCGCGCCAGCTGCCCTTCCCTGGCCGGCTCGACCACCGAGGTCTCGCCACCCACAGGCGCCGCCCCCTCGGCGACCACGACGATACTGAAACGGGCACCGAACTGCTCGCGCTCCGCCACCGCCGCCGCCACGCGCTCGAGCTCATACGGTATCTCCGGAATCAGGATGATGTCCGCCCCACCGGCGACACCCGCATAGAGCGGTCTAGCCGGCATTGCGCCCCATGACCTCGACGACCATCACCCGCTGGTGGGCTTCCGCAGTCGAGTGCAGGCGGTCGATGGCCTCGGTCGCGAACGCCACCGCCGTGTCGAACCCGAATGTGCTGTTGGTGCCGACGATGTCGTTGTCGATCGTCTTCGGCACGCCAACGAGTGGAATGCCGCGTTTGAAGAATTCGTAGGCGATCGCCAGCGTCCCGTCGCCGCCGATCGCCACGAGGGCGTCAAGATGCAGCTCGTGAAACCGGTCGATGCACCGACTGGAGTAGTCTTCGGCGCCACCGGTCGCATCGAGGGAATAGGCGAATGGGTCACCCTGATTGCTCGTGCCGAGAATCGTCCCACCATGACGCAGGATGCCGGTCACGTCCCCCAGCGTCAACAGGCGCGCCCGGTCGGGGTGGATGAGCCCGTCGAAGCTGTCTTCGAGCCCGACACACTCGCAGCCCTGGTTGGACGCCGTCTTCACCACCGCGCGGATGACCGCATTCAGACCTGGCGCATCCCCGCCGCCGGTCAGAACCCCCAGGCGTGTGATGGTAGACACAGAATCTAATCCTACTGTGGACACCAACTTCGGCGATACAACCAACCGGCGCGCCGATGGCCCCACGTTTGCGGCCTCTTCGAACGGCCGTGTAGAATGATGGTTTGTGTGGCAGGCCGTTGCCCTGGCTGTGCCGCAGTCCCGCCCCGAGGGCCGCTAGCTCAGCTGGGAGAGCGCCGCGTTCGCAACGCGGAGGTCGTGGGTTCGAGTCCCATGCGGTCCACCACCATCCTGTCCAACTAGTGCCGGGGACATCCGATAGGACCCCAACAATACAGGCTGTCACTTGTCATACTGTCCGGTATGGTTCCATCTCTTCCGAGGGAAGCCACCCCCACATGTGGGGCAACTCTGGGGGCAACAAGCATACGCCGAACAGGAGTTGCCCCCTTATGGCGCTGACGGACATCGCGGTCCGAGCTGCCAAACCGCAAGGCAGGACACGCAAGCTGTTCGACGGCGGAGGTCTCTACCTGGAGGTTAATCCCGCCGGCGGAAAGTGGTGGCGGTGGAAATACCGGTTCGGCGGTAAAGAAAAGCGGCTCTCGCTCGGCGTCTACCCGGATGTCAGTCTCAAGTCGGCCCGTCAGAGACGTGACGCGGTCCGACAGCAGCTCGCCGCCGGTATCGATCCAGGGCAGGCCCGCAAGGCGCAGAAGCTGGCGTTGGGGGGCGCGGACAGCTTCGAGGCGATCGCTCTGGAGTGGCACACGAAGTTCTCATCGGCGTGGGCCGCAAGCCACGGGGACCGCGTCCTCCGCCGATTCGAGAACGACCTGTTCCCCTGGCTCGGCCGGCGCCCCATCGCCGACATCAAGGCACCGGAAGTGCTCTCGGTGGCGCGTCGGATCGAGAGCCGCGGCGCCGTGGAGACTGCCCACCGCGCCATGCAGAACTGCGGGCAGGTCTTCCGGTATGCCGTCGCCACAGGCCGGGCGGAGCGTGATCCGACCGTCGACATTCGCGGCGCCCTTCCTCCGCGCAAGGAACGGCATCACGCGTCTATCATCGAACCGAAGCGCATCGGTGAGCTGCTTCGCGCGATCGACACCTACGAAGGGTTCTTCGTGACGAAGTGCGCGTTGCGGCTCGCCCCGCTGGTGTTCGTCCGCCCTGGCGAGCTGCGCAGGGCGCAGTGGCCGGAAATCGACCTCGATGCTGCCGAGTGGCGCATTCCGGCCGAACGCATGAAGATGCGGGAGCCGCACGTTGTGCCGCTGTCCCGACAAGCTGTCGACATTCTGCGCGAGCTTGAGCCCTTGACGAACCGCGTGTCCTCCGTCAAAGCCAACGCGCCCAGCTTCGTCTTCCCCAGCGCCCGCTCAGCGGAGCGACCGATGAGCGAAAACGCGGTCCTCGCCGCCCTCCGTCGAATGGGCTACACGAAGGAGGAGATGACCGGCCACGGCTTTCGCAGCATGGCGTCGACCCTCCTGCACGAGCAGGGCTGGAACCATCAGGTCATCGAACGTCAGCTCGCCCACGCGGAGCGCAATGCCGTCAGTGCCGCCTACAACTTCGCGGAGCATCTCGCGGAGCGTCGCAAGATGATGCAGGCATGGGCCGATTATCTGGATGGGCTGCGGGGCGACGCCGACGTCGTTCCCCTGTTCCGACACGCATAGAGGGCACACGACCGGCCCCGTCCGAGAATTGATGGCTCGGCACTACTCCACCCGCGACTTTTTCCGGCAGATGCCGAACGGTCTGCTGGCGCGCTATTTCCACGCCCGTGGCGTGCTCGGCGACTTCGACTTCGCCACCATGAAGGAGACGCAGCCGGACGAACTGTTCGCGGCGTGGCTCGGTCTGCCCGACAGCCAGCGTCACGAAATGGACGCGGAGTGTCGGGACATCGCCGAGCTGAGTTGCGAGAAGGGCTGTCGGGCCATCATCGACGAAGCGGCATGGCACTTCGCGAACGACCCGGAGGCGCACGGGGCGTTCGTCGAACAGCTCGCGTCGCTGGCGAACCATTTCGAGCGGGCGATGACGACGTTCCTCGACCATCACGACTTCTGGAACGGCGCGACACTCTTCTATCACGCGGACTCGTTGGCCTACTGGCGTAAGCGCACGCATCTGCCGAACGTCGCGGCCGCCGTGGACGACGCCAGCCTACGCGACCTCGCCGCGCGCATCAGCATGTACTTCCACCGCACCGAGGGGCGTGGGCGGAACTGTGTAGTGGAGCCGTTCCGCCGTGGCGCGCTGGACTACTTCTTCGCGTACCTCGAGGACTACTCGCAGCAGAGCGTCGAGTGGGTGGACGGCGAGTTCGAGCGGAGGCCGCACAACCCGGCCTTCGAGGTGATTTACGTCTATTCGCGGCAGGAGGGATCGCTCGACCTGAATTTCCGTGGCTGGCGCAAGTCCGTCGAGCCGCTACAGGAGATGTTCGCGACAGCGATTCTCAGGCTCCCGGAGCTGCCACCCGATCCGAAAGACGAACGTGTCTACGACCTGAACCCGCTGGGCCAGCAGGGGTTCGAGTTCGTCTACGACAGCGGCAGCGGCATTCAAGACGTGGTGGTGAAGAAGCTGCGCCTGTCGTCAAAGGTGACAAAGGGCGACCGGATCACGCTCGAAGCCAGTGCGGCCGGCAACCCGAACGCGGTCTACGACCTGCTCGCACAGGTTGGCACGGCGGTCCCCCTCCACCTCTACCACGTCACTCAGGTCGAGCTATCTGCGTCGGTGATCACCGAGGCCAGCAAGCGGCCGAAGAAGGTGACCATCCGTATCACCCATCCCAACTCCTGCTCCCTGAAATACGACGACCGCGACTTGACCCTTCGGGACATGCTGCACGACTCGGGAATCGAACCGAAGGAACCAGCCGAGCCGACCGAGACCGCGGACGCGGTGCCCGAGGCTGACGCTGAAGGATGACGCCGCTAGACGCCCTGGTTGAACTCGTTGAGCGTGTCGGTGCGCGACACGGCGCGGCGGTGCTCATCAGCGAGGAGGAGTTACGGCAGTGGCCCGCGGATGCCGTCAGCGCCATGAAATCGCACGCGCTCCTGGCACGAGCGCGCCCCGCCACAACCGTGATCTGTCCCGGCTGCGAAGAGGATTGCGTCATGCCGGTGGAGACGATGGCCGTGGGGCGGCGAGATTCGGCACCGTTCATCGTCTGTGACAAGCGCAGCGACATCAACCGCGTCGCCATCGGCCCGGAACGAGTGAAGCAGTGGAGGTGCGACGCCGAGGCGATCGCTCGGTTTGTCGCGGGGCATCTGCGGCTGCGTCGGAGCAGTCGACGTTCCGATTCTGCCGGGACGTTGCACATCGGCATGGCGTCGGGGGACACACGGCGCCAGATGCTGTGCCTCCGCACGCGCGGGGA
Source organism: Vicinamibacterales bacterium (assembly GCA_030745255.1). Lineage (GTDB taxonomy): Bacteria > Acidobacteriota > Vicinamibacteria > Vicinamibacterales > UBA8438 > NP936. The sequence continues at coordinate 9,152 of JASLOY010000016.1, read as the reverse complement.
CGTGGCCCTGGTTGCGGCGGGCCGGTCGATGCCGCTGGTGAACCTGATCGACTTCGGTAACGGCGACTACGCCATCAACGCCGCCGCGATTCGTCGACTGGTCGATGCAGCGCCGGCCGCCGACCCGCACTACACACCGACCGCGGCGCGGCGCGAAGCGCGCAAGCTCGACACGCAGGCACTGCACGACCGTTGGCGGAAAGCCCATCGTGAGCTGCGGCAGGCTCATCCGAGCATGTCCAAGGGGTGGTACGCCAAGCAGATTGCCAAGCAGGAGGTCGCCGAGCGTCGGAGCGCAGCCACCATCCGGAAACACCTCACGACGTAAAAAAGTTGGGCGAAATTTTTTCGCCCAACCCGCGCCTTCGTATCCCGTTGATTCCATGGGGGTCCTGCCGCGCCCTCGGCTGAGCGGGTCACATTGGTGCGGATGTCCGCCTCCGGCTAATGCCCGGATTCGTTGGGGTTTCCGCTCGCGCCGCGTCACGGGTGCCCGGTGTTTTCGCCCAAATCGCTCAGCTAACGTGAACTCGTCGAGTCCGTTTTCTCTGCGAGAGGTGTAAAGATGCCGCACACGGTACTGAGACTTCCGGCCGTCAAGGCCCGCACCGGGCTATCCCGAAGCACCATCTATCTCCGCGTCTCCCAGGGCGCGTTTCCCGCGCCCGTCTCCCTCGGGGCACGGGCCGTCGGCTGGATCGAAGCCGAGGTGAATGCCTGGCTGACCGCGCAGATCGAGAAAAGCCGGAACATCGTCCCGGCGGGGCGACCGCCACAGCCATGACCGCGAGCTCGACGCCCGGCACTGGCGCTTCCTCAGACGTCGCTGACGACGCGCGCGGCCTCGGCCTGGGCCACGTTGGCACTGGCCAGGACGCCGTCTCCGATGCGCCCGAGGGCCAGCGTCGTCAGCATCGGGATCGACTCGTGTATCGCCCTACGGCGACGTTGCGACCGCATCCAGCCTATCAGGAGCTGTGTGGCCCGATCACAACGACACGGGTGCGCCGTGTGGCGCAGCAGGCCGGGCCAATCCGCGAGCCGTTGCTGACGACGAGGGATGGCACGATTCTCGACGGACACGCGCGGTGGCAGGTGGCCACCGAACGGCAGCAGCCGAGCCTCCCCTGCATCGAGTACGACCTGACCCCGGAAGATGGACTGCTGTTCGTCATCCAACGTCACCGGACGTCCGAGGGCCTCAACGATTTCTGCAGGATCGTGTTGGCCTTACGCCTGGAGCCGTACTTCAGCGCGGGCACCCATCGGTCGCGGGAAACGACCGACAACACGCAGCCGTCGTCAAATTTGACGAACATCGGACGCAGAGACGTGCGCGTCGACATTGCCCGCGTGGCTGGCGTCTCGACCGGCAACGTGACCAAGGTCAAGCAGCTCCTGGACACCGTGATTCCGGAGGTGCGGGAGCGACTCCTCAGGGGGGAGGTCAGCATCCATCGGGCCTGGCAGTGGCGCACGCTGAGCCCCAAGGGGCAGCGTGATGCGCTCTGGACGCATGTGCACCAGGGGGCCATCAAGAAGACGGTCGGCCGGTTGGTCAGGGCGCACGCTGACACCAGTGCTCCGGCCCAACCCGCCAACGTGGCCGTCACCGTCCTCGGTGGGCTCGCGATGTACGACCCGGCTGACATCACCGTGGCGGTCGTGGACGTTCCAGGGCGAGCCGTGGTGGTGACGCAGATGTGCTACGACGAGCTGCAGGAGCAGCACACCCGATGACCGCGTCTCGCGCTCGACCGCTCAGAGACGTCCTGGCGATGCATCGGGACGAGTGGGATCGTGACGACACCCGTCCCGCGGTGCGGGAGGCGTTTGCCAAGGTTGTCGACTGCGGCACTGAGGCCCTCGGCGCAGAGGTCTTCGCCTCTGACACTGAAGAGCGGGTCGTGTATCACACGTGCAAATCACGCGCCTGTCCCAGTTGTGGGTATCAGGCGACCCGCGCGTGGCAACGCGACCAGTGGCGAGAGCTACCCGATGTCCCCTACGCCCACGTCTGCCTGACCATGCCGAATGTGCTCTGGCCGCTGTTCCGGCGGAACCGGCATCTCCTGCGCGACCTTCCCGTGCTGGGCGCGCAGGTGCTGCAGCAGTGGGCGCGACAGAAGTACGGCATCCGACTGATGATCGTGGTCATCCCGCACACCTTCGGCCGGCACCTGAACTTCAATTCCCACCTGCACATCCTCGTGTCCGAGGGCGGCCTCCGCGAGGACGACACGCAATGGCGCGCCCGAGCCCGGCTGGACCGGAAGGCGCTGATGCCGATGTGGCGCTACGCCGTCATCACGTTGTTGCGGGAAGCCGCGCGGGCCGGCGTCCTGGACACCGACATGTCTCGCGGCGCGTTGCTGCAGCTACTCACCGCTCAGTACGAACGGTGGTGGAACATCGACGTCAAGCGGTTCAAGAGCAAGAAGCAGTTCCTGGGGTACGCCGGCCGCTATGCCAGACGGCCGCCCATCGCGCAGCACCGGTTCCGGACGATCAGCCGCCAAGAAATCCGGTTTGTGACGAAGGACACGCGCACGAAAAGCACCGTCGAGACCACTTACACGCCGGCGGAGTTCCTGGCCACACTCGCCGACCACGTCCCCGACCGCTACCGGCACAATGTTCGCTACTTCGGGCTGCTCGCGCCACGTGTGAAGTGCCAGACGCACGATGCCGTGTTCGCGCTGCTGGGGCAAGAACGGCTCGGGAAGCCGCGGCGACTCTGGTGGGCAGCCTCCCTACAGAGAAGCTTCGGGGTCGATCCGCTCCTGGGTCGCGATGGCCAGCGAATGCGCTGGGCTCGCCGGGTCCCACCGGCCCCCTCTGGCGGCAAGTGGGCCTGAAGAGCATGCGCCGCCGAGAACTGACCCGCCGGCTTCGCCGACCTTGAACTGATTTGCTGCCCGCGCGCGAGAACGCCTGCCGCGCAGTCTCCGACCCGTCAGCCTCCAGAGATTTGACCGCCCCTCCCCGGATACGGGCTCATCCCCCGCACCGGGCGCGATTGACCTTGCCAGCATGAGGGGCCGCCACCTCACCCGCCGACGATGCCCGACTCGGACCTCAGCGCACAGGGAAATGAGTTTTTGAATCTCCTATAGATGGACCAAGGGAGCAAGCCCGATCCCTCCGGCAAGATGGGGATCTGGATTTCAGGCTTCTTCGGGTCCGGCAAGTCGCACTTCCTGAAGGTGCTGTCGTATCTGCTCCAGAACCGTGCCCATACCAGCAACGGCGAGACCAAGCAGGCGGTTGAGTTCTTCGAGAGCAAGGTGAAGGACGCCATGCTCATGGGGGACATCAAGCGAGCGGTCCTGACTGATACCGATGTCATCCTTTTCAACATTGACAGCAAGGCGGACCACGGGGGTGCCACGGGACGTGACCTCATCCTGCGGGTGTTCCTCAGGGTCTTGAACGAACTGCAGGGCTACAGCGGCGACCACCCGCACATTGCCCACATGGAGCGATACCTCGAATCCAAGGGCCAGCTGAAGGCGTTCCAGGCCGCCTACGAGAAGCACACCGGCCTCCCGTGGGTACGGGAACGGGACGCCTACCAGTTCAACCGAGACGAGGTCGTCAAGACATTGAGCGAAGTCCTCGGCCAGAGCCCAGCCGCAGCCGAGAAGTGGATCGACGGAGCCGAAGACCACTTCTCGATGTCGGTGGAGAACGTCTGCAAGTGGGTTAAGGAGTATCTGGATTCCAAAGGACCGCAGCACCGGCTCGTGTTCCTCATCGATGAGGTCGGTCAGTTTATCGGGACTGACTCACATCTGATGCTCAACCTGCAGACCATCACGGAAGAGCTGGGGACGATCTGCCGTCGCCGGGCCTGGGTGGTGGTCACGTCGCAAGAAGACATGGATGCCGTGCTGGGCGACATGAGTAGAACGAAGAAGCAGGACTTCTCCAAGATTCAGGGCCGTTTTTTCCCACCGCTCTCCCTCTCCAGTGCCAATGTCGATGAAGTGATCCAGGCCCGCTTGCTGGCCAAAGTGCCGGACGTCGTGGCCGAACTCCATGATGCCTTCAAGAAGCGGGGCGACATCCTCAAGAGCCAGCTCACGTTCATGACCTGCCCCCTGTGACCGTTCCACTTGTTAAGAGAGCGCGAAGCTCATTTGGCCCGCTACCCGAAATCACACCAGGGCGACATTGAGTCTCAGAACCTCTTCGTCGTATCGTGACCCGGTTTGCCGGTCGATGGTGAGCCTCGCAGGACTCACCTGAGTGTCTCCAGCTTCCGCGGCCTCATGAGCCTGCCGCATCTCGTTCGGTGTGCGGTCGCCCAGGGCACTATGTGGACGCACCGCATTGTAGTCGTATCGCCACAGGTCGAGTTGTCGCTGCGCATCCGAGAGCGATAGGAATTGCTGCGTATTTAGTCCCTCATCACGCAGTCGCCCGTTAAACGATTCGATGAAGGTGTTGTCCACCGGCTTGCCCGGACGAATGAACGCGAGCGTCGTCTGCCGGCGATACGCCCACGCGTCCATCGCGTGACTCTGGAATTCGGTGCCGTTGTCGACCGTGATCGAGTGGGGCACGCCGCGGCGCTGCGCGACCGTTTCGAGCACCCTCGCCACATCCTCTCCGCGCCACGTCTGGGCGGCGACCAACGCCACACACTCGCGCGTGAACTGATCGATGATCGTCAGGACGCGGAACGCGCGCCCGTCGATACACCGGTCATGCACGAAGTCCATGCTCCACCGCTCCTGCGGTGCCGTCGCCGCCGGTGGTGGAACCCGCACTCGACTAGCCAGCTTCTGCCGCCGCTTTGTGCGCATGGTCAGTCCTTCTTCCCGATACAACCGCCACACGCGTTTCGCGTTCACCTGCCAGCCTTCCCGCCGCAACAGCACCGTCAAGCGCCGATAGCCAAACCGCACCCGCACCGCTGCCAATTCGCGCAGGCGCCGACGCAGAGCCTGTTGGTCGTCGCGGCGCGACACATAGCGCAGCGTGCCGCGATTCATCGGCACCAGCCGCGCCGCCCGTCGCTGGCTGACCTGGTAGGTCACCTGCGTCCACTCCGCGAGGACGCGACGCGCGTGCGGCTTCACAGCTTTTTTGCGACGATCTCCTGCAGGATGTGCCGGTCCAACGTCAGGTCGGCCACCACGTGCTTCAGCTTGCGGTTCTCGTCGCGCAACTGGCGCAACTCCCGGAGCTCTTGCACCCCGAGGCCGCGATACCGCCGCTTCCACGTGTAAAACGTCTGCTGGCTGACGCCCAGTTCCCGACAGATGTCGGCCGCCTTCTTGCCCGCCTCCGACTGCTTCACAGCGAAGATGATCTGTTCTTCGGTCCACCGCTTCCGTGGCATCTCCAGCCTCCCTCGTTGTGGGTCCTAGCCCACCACGAATCGGTCAGAGACTCAAGCTGCGGGTGGTGCGGTTTTCGGGTTTTGGGTCCTTTTGGGTCCTCCATGCCAATCTAGCAGTTAAGGCTGGTGCGGAAGGGGGGACTTGAACCCCCATGAGACTAAGTCTCACAGGCTCCTGAGGCCTGCGCGTCTGCCAATTCCGCCACTTCCGCAGTGTGGGTGGCCGGCCGTGTGGCCGAACGATCAGTATAACCAAGACGGTCGGACCCGCGCCAGCGGCGGGCGGACCTGATGGTCACGTATACTCGGTTTAGCAATGTTCTGCTCGAGTCGGACAAGGAGGTTGCCGTGAGTGTTCCGCGCGGTGTCAAAGTCATCATCGTCTTCCTGCTGTTGGCGGTTGTGGTGTCGATGGCCGGGATGGCCACGATGTACTTCATGGTGTCGCGGGCGCCGTCGGTGGCATCGAACTCGGTGCTGGTGCTGCGGGTGCCGGGGGGGTTGGCGGAACGGCAGGCGAACCCGCTCCTGACCTCGCTCATGGGGGACGGGCCCACGGTGCAGTCGGTGGTCAACAGCCTGCGCAAAGCGAAGGTCGACGCGCGCGTTCGCGGCGTCATCCTGCAGCCGATGGGGCCGCAGCTGCTCTGGGGCAAGGCGCAGGAAATCCGCGATGCGGTGCTCGACTACAAGGCGTCGGGCAAGCCGATTGTGGCGTTCCTCGAGTTCGGGGGGACCCAGGAATACTACCTGGCGTCTGCGGCCGACAAGGTGTTCCTGGTGCCGGGCAGTCCGCTCGATCTGGTTGGTGTGGCGAGCTACGAGATGTTCATCCGGGGCGCCCTCGACAAGATCGGCGCGTATCCCGACATGTTGAACGCGGGCGATTTCAAGACGGCGGCGAACTTCTATACCGAGACGGCGATGACGCCGGCTCATCGCGAGATGGCCGAGTCGCTCAATCGCGATCTCTACGAACAGATCGTCGACGGCATCGCCGATGGGCGTCGGCTGGCCAAGAGCGATGTGCGGCGGCTCATCGACGAGGGACCGTTCTTGCCGGCCGACGCGGTCGAGGCCGGTCTCGTCGACGAGCTCGTCTATGCCGACGAGGTCAAGCGACAGGAGCCGTTCAGCGAGGTCAACTGGCGCGAGATTGCCGACCGCGACTACCGGCAGATCAGCCTCGCCTCGGTGGGGCTGAACCGCGGGCGACGCATCGCGCTCATCTACGCGGTCGGCACGATCAACTCGGGCACCGGCGGAGTTGACCTCATGGGCGGGGAGGTGCTTGGGTCAGACACCTTGGTGCGGGCCATTCGTGCTGCGCGGACCGACGACTCGGTGCGGGCCATCGTGCTGCGAATTGACAGCCCAGGCGGGTCGGCGGTTGCCTCCGACGTCATCTGGCGCGAAGTGATGCTGGCGAAGGCCGACAAGCCGGTCATCGCGTCGATGTCCGACCTGGGGGCGTCGGGTGGGTACTACATCGCCATGGGCGCCGACACGATCGTCGCGCAACCGGCGACGTTGACGGGGTCAATCGGCGTCGTGGCGGGCAAGATCACGACCGGCGGCACCTACGAGAAGGTCGGTGTGACGCTCGAGCCGGTCAGCAGCGGTCGGTTCGCCGAGATCTATTCGCCGGTCACGCCGTTCTCCGACGACGAGCGCGCGAAGATGCAGGTGCACATCGACGCGATCTACGAGCAGTTCCTGACGAAGGCCGCCGAAGGACGCAGCACCACGCGCGATGCCGTCCATGAGGTGGCGCAGGGGCGCGTCTGGACGGGCCGTCAGGCGAAGGAGCACGGGCTCATCGATGAGCTTGGCGGGCTGGGCCGGGCGATTGCCCTGGCCAAGGAGCGGGTTGGCATTGACGCCGACGACGAGGTGGAGCTGGTGGTCTTCCCGCGACCCAAGAGTCTGTTCGAGCTGTTGAACGAAGGGTTCACCGTGGCACAGGCCGCCGCTCAACTCGGCTGGCTCCCGTTGCCGCCGGCTCGAGCCCTGGGTGCGGCAACCGCGCCCCTCAGGCTGTTCAGAAGCGGAGAGCCGCTGGCCCTGATGCCCGGTGTGGTCGTCCCTTGACGCAAGAGACGGCGAAGCCCACCGGTCTTCTCCTGTCTCCTGACTCCTGTCTCCTTGAGAATCCTCTAGACCACCGCTTGCGCGAATGCGGCCATGTCCACGTCGATGATGATGCGGGTCTTGGCGTTTTCCATGTAGGCGGCGAAGAACCGGCCCTGCTGCTCGGCAATCATCTCACTGCGCAGCGTTTCGCGCGCGTCCTGGAAGTCCGACTCGGTGGCCTCTTGCCGTTCGTGGAGGTGCAGGATGACAGCGCTGTTGCCTGTCAACACCGGGTCGCTGGTTTCGCCGTCCGACAGCGAAAAGGCCATGGCCTCGACCGCCGCGTTCAGACCCACGCCCGGCACCGCGCCGCCGCGTGCGATGAGGTCGCTGGCACCGACCTCGAGCTCTTCGGCTTCGGCCGCCTCGGTGAAGTCGTCGGCCGTTTTCAGCAGGGTCGCCATCTCGGCGGCCCGCTCTTGCGCCGTCGTGAACGCCTTCCGGCGAACGACGTCGTCTCGCACCCGGGCCTCCACCTCTTCGAGGGGGGGGATGGTCGGAGCCTGAATGCCAACCACGGTTACAAAGGCTGGACCCGTCGGGGTCTGGATCGGGCCGGCCACCTGCCCCTGCGGAAGCTGAAAGGCCTGTGCGGTGACGTCCGACGAGAACCCGAGGCCGAGAATCGGCTCGCCAGGCGCCGCGAAGCCGCTCTCTTGGGGTTCGAGCCCACGTCGCATCGCGGCCGTGTCCATGGCTGCGACTGGGTCGGGGGCAGCGGTAATCTCGGCCGACATAGCCTGCGCCAAGGCGCTGGCTCGGGCATCGGCGCTCTCCTGCTTCAGCAGGTCGACGACGCTCTCACGGACCTCGGCCAGTGTCTGCGACGTGCCACCGGTCTTCTCGGTTGCCTTGATCACGTGCACGCCGATCAAGCTCGTTACCGGGTCGCTGATCTCATCCTGCTCGAGCGCATAGGCGGCTCCTTCGAACTCGGGTGTCATCTGGCCGGGCGAGATCGATCCCAGATCACCGCCAAGCTCCTTCGTCGCCTCGTCTTCCGAGTATTGGCGCGCGAGGTCCGCGAAGTCGGCGCCTCCCCGGGCGTCTGCCACAATCGCCGCGGCCTGCGCTTGCACGTCGGCCAGCTCCTTGCCCGCGGTGCGCAGCAGGATGTGGCTGGCGCGCAGCGTCACCGGTTCGGTGTAGCGATCGAGGTTGTTGTCGTAATACGACTGTACGTCGAGCTCGCTCGGAGTGAACGCGTCCTTCAGCGCCGGCACATCGATGAGCACGAAGCGGAGTCGCCGCTTCTCCGGCACCGTGTAGTCGGCGGCGCTTTGCGCATACAACGCGGCGACGTCCTCATCGCTGGCCTCGATGCCTTCGCGGAAGTCGTCTGCCCGAAACGAGATGGCGCTGACACGGATCTTCTCGTTGCGTCGGACGTGCTCCTGCTGCAGGTCCTCGTCGGTCACCGTAATCCAGTCGGTCACCAGCGCCTGTAGGCGCTCGAGCATCAACGACCGGCGGATGTTCTCCTCGAAGTCGGCCGGGGTCATCGGCGGTTGCTGCACCCGCAGCACCTGGATGTAGGCCTGCTCGCCGATGAACTGGCCGTTCTGCTGGAACGCCGGGAACGAGACGATGCGCTCGCGCACCTCGGCGTCGGTCACCGTCACACCCAGCCGCTCGGCCTCCTGCAGGGCCGCGTACTCGTCGATCATCT
>JASLOY010000169.1 GCA_030745255.1 Vicinamibacterales bacterium | reverse complement strand
TACGTGCCGTTCGAGGCAACCTCCGTCGAAGATTTAATGAGCCTCGTCGACGCGCTCGGGGTAAGGGGGCTCAGTGTGACCGCCCCCTTCAAGGAGGCAATCGTGGCGCACGTCCGGGAAGTCGATGCCTTGGGCCGTCGTGTCGGTGCCGTGAATACCCTGCGGGCGGACGGGCATGAGTGGATCGGCCTGAACACCGACGTGCCCGGTTTCCTGGCACCGCTCGACGTGCGGGGTGGCGTCGGTGGAGTACGTAGCAGCGTGCTGGGCACGGGCGGGGCGGGGCGCGCAGTGGCCGTGGCCCTGGCAAGCCGTGGCGCCATCGTGACGGTTTGTGGGCGACGTCCGGACCGGGTCGAAGCCGTGGCGCGTCTGGTCGATGGCCGTGCGGGGACACTGCCACCGTCACCCGGATCCTGGGACCTGCTCGTGAACACCACGCCGGTGGGCACCGTCCCCGAGGTGACAGAAACCCCGGTGCCAGCCGAGTCGCTGGATGGGGGAAAGACCGTCTACGACCTCGTATACAACCCCGGCACGACGCGGTTGCTCCGTGAGGCTGCGGCAGCCGGGTGTGACACGATCGGTGGTCTGGACATGCTGGTGTCACAGGCCGTGAGGCAGTTCGAGTGGTGGGTCGGGTCGCGTCCGTCCGAGAAGCTATTCAAGACGGCCGCGCAGGTAGTGCTCGAGGAGCAAACGGCATGAGCCAAACGTCGTTCGAGACCTTTCAGGAACTGGCCACACGCGGCACGTTCGTGCCGGTGTGCAAGGAGATTCGAGCCGACCTCCTGACACCGCTTTCCGCGTTTCTGAAAGTCGCCGAGCATGCCGACCACGCCTTTCTCTTCGAGAGCGTGGAGGGCGGGGAACAGGTCGCACGCTACTCCTTCCTGGGCAAAGACCCGTTCCTCGTGCTGCGCGGCAGGGACGGGAAGACATTGGTCGAGCGCGGCGGCGTTGCCACCTCCGAAGAGACCCCCTTTCTGGATCGTCTCAGGGGGGTGATGAGCGACTACCGCGCGCCCGTGGTTCCCGGACTGCCCCGGTTCACGGGAGGGGCGGTCGGTTTTCTTGGCTACGACGCTGCGAGCTGGTTCGAACCGTCACTCGATGGGGTCTGGTCGAAGCAGGATCTACCGTCCTCTGGAGACGACGACGCGGGCTTCATGTTGTTCGACACCATCCTGGCATTCGACCATGTGAAGCACCGGATCTTAATCATCGCCAACGCGCGTGTCGATCCAGGGGCGGATCTGGACGACGCGTATCGCTTTGCCTGCGCGAAGATTCACTTTCTCGAGCAGGAGCTGGAACGCAGCCTGTCGGAGCCAGCCGTGGCGCCAGCGGGGCCACGCGAGGTGCGGTCGAACACCAGCCAGGAGGCCTTCGAACAGGCGGTCCGGGTGGCGAAGGAGCACATTACCGCCGGCGATGTCTACCAGGTCGTCTTGTCGCAACGCTTCGAGACCGAGGTCAGCGCTGACCCGTTCACGGTCTACCGGGCGTTGCGGCATGTGAACCCATCGCCCTACATGTATTTCATTCGGATGGGGCCGCAGTCGATCGTGGGTTCGTCGCCCGAGATGCTCGTGCGCGTGGAGGGACGGCATGTCGTCACCCACCCGATCGCCGGCACCCGGCCACGCGGGCACGATGAGGAGGAGGATGAGCGGCTGGCGGAAGAGTTGAAGCAGAACGAGAAAGAGCGGGCGGAGCACGTGATGCTCGTCGATCTGGGCCGGAATGACGTTGGTCGGGTCTCTGAGTACGGCACGGTGCGGGTGGCGCAGTTCATGGGCCTCGAGCGCTATTCACACGTGATGCATCTGGTCTCACGTGTCGAAGGGCAACTCCGCGAGGGACAAGATCGGTTGGACGCGCTGACCGCCTGCTTTCCCGCCGGGACGGTGTCGGGCGCCCCCAAGATCCGAGCCATGGAAATCATCTCGGAGCTGGAGCTCACACGGCGCGGAATCTATGCGGGGGCGATCGGCTACGTGGACTTTGCGGGGAACCTCGATTTCTGCATCACGATCCGAACGATCACGATGAAGGATGGCCGAGCCTACGTGCAAGCCGGCGCCGGCATCGTCGCCGATTCGAATCCGACCGCCGAGTTCAACGAGACACGCGACAAAGCGTCGGCTCTCCTGCGAGCCTTGGAGATGGTGTGAGCGCGAGGGTCGGGAAGACTAGGGGGCAGGAGTCGGGTGGGGCCGAGGGGCTTCGCTAGACATCTCCTAAGGGCAACATCGTTACGTTTGGATCAAGTTTTTCGTTGGCGCCGGAGATGTCTAGGCCCCGCGTAGCGGGGCTGTGAATAATGCATCTGCTAGCGAGGCTGCGTGTTTCACTCGTCGGTTTGAGGCGCAGCTTCGCTAGCAGTTCGTGGTGAAACTGCATGGTACTGGTGATAGACAACTACGATTCGTTCACCTACAACCTGGTCCAGTATCTGGGCGAGCTGGGTGCCGTCTTGCAGGTCCACCGCAACGATCAGGTGTCGGTCGCCGACATTGCGGGGTTGGCACCCGACCGGATCGTCATCTCGCCGGGGCCGGGCCGACCGGAACATGCCGGCGTGACCGTCGAGATGATCCGACGATTCGCGGCGGAGGTGCCGATTCTGGGCGTCTGCCTCGGGCATCAGGCGATCGGGCTCGCCTTTGGCGCGGCTATCGCGCCCGCTCCGGTGCTGGTGCACGGCAAGCGGTCGATGGTCGAGCATGACGGGCGGGGGGTCTTCAACGGGATTCAAGGGCCGTTTGCGGCGGCCCGGTATCACTCCCTGGCGGTGGCGCCAGAAACCTGTCCCGCCGAGCTCGAGGTCACGGCTCGTGCCGCCAACGACGGCACCATCATGGGAGTGCGCCACCGCGAGTGGCGTGTGCATGGCGTGCAGTTTCACCCCGAGTCGGTGTTGACCGGTGTCGGTCACCAGATTCTGCGGAACTTTCTGGAGTGCTGATGTTCGCGACCCTGATCGAAAAGCTGCACCGTCGGCAGGATCTGACCGTAGATGAGGCGGCCGCCGTGATGGAAGAGATCATGGCGGGTCGAGCCACTCCGGCGCAGACCGCCGGTTTCTTGATCGCGCTGTCGATGAAGGGGGAGCGGCCGTCGGAGATCGTTGGGCTGGCCACCACCATGCGTGCCAACGCTGTCAAGTTGTCGAAGGCTCGGGAAGGGCTGTTCGACACCTGCGGCACTGGCGGCGACGGCGCCTCGACGTTCAATGTTTCCTCGTTGGCAGCGTTGGTCCTGTCGGCATGCGGGGTCCGAGTGGCCAAACACGGCAATCGGGCGGTCTCGAGCCGGTGCGGAAGTGCCGACCTGTTCAGCGCGCTGGGAGTCGTCGTCGACGCGTCACCGGCGGTGGTCGAGCGGTGTCTGGACGACTGCGGGCTGGCGTTCCTGTTCGCTCCCACTTTCCATCCCTCGATGCGGCATGCCGCCTCGGCCCGGCGTGAGCTCGGAGTCCGAACCGCCTTCAACCTGCTCGGACCGTTGACCAACCCAGCCGGTGTGGCCCGCCAGCTCGTCGGGGTGTCACGACCGGAGCATACCGACCTGATCGCGCGCGCCCTCGTCGTGCTGGGGGCCGAGCGGGCGTGGGTGGTGCATGGGGCGGATGGCCTCGACGAGGTGTCGACGACCGGCTACACGAAAATTTCGGAATGCCACGATGGCCTGGTCCGGACCTTCTTCCTGCATCCGAGCGACTTCGGTCTGGCGGTGGCAGACCCCGCGACGCTGCGCGCGGATTCGCCCGACGAGAACGAAGCGATCGCCCGCGCGGTGTTGGCCGGGGAGCCCGGGCCGCCGCGGGACATGGTGCTGGCCAATGCAGCCGCCAGTCTGTTCATCATGGAACGCGTGGGCGGTCTGGACGAGGGCGTGTCGACGGCCGCTGCGGCCCTCGACGACGGACGCGCGCAGAAGACCCTGACGCGGCTCGTCGACCTGTCCGGCGCTGGGGCGGGAGGCCACCAGTGAGAGACCCCACCTCCCCTGCCACGCCGGACCTGCTTGCGACGATCGTGGCGGCGACGCGGCTTGCTGTCACCGAGCGCCAGCGGCGGTATCCGACGGCCGAGATGACCTCGCGCGCGCGATCGGCCACACCTGGCGGCGCCCGGTTCCTGGCGGCGCTGACGGCATCCGGCCGGGTCAATGTCATCGCAGAGTGCAAGCGGCGATCGCCATCGCGTGGCGTACTCCGGCCGGACTATCGACCCGACCTGATTGCGGCCGCTTACGAAGCCAATGGAGCCGCGGCGGTGTCGGTGCTGACCGAGCCGACCTTCTTCGACGGCTCACTCGACCACCTGCGGATGGTGCGCGCCGCAATTGAGCTGCCCCTCTTGCGCAAAGACTTCATCGTGACGTCGTATCAGCTCGCCGAAGCGGCGGCGGCGGGCGCCGACGCGGTTCTGCTCATCGTGGCCGCACTCGAGGATGCGGAGCTTGGTGCACTCCTCGACGAGGCAAAGTCACTCGGGCTCGGAGTGCTGGTGGAAGTACACGACGAGGCGGAGCTGCGGCGAGCTGTGAGGGCCGGCGCGACCATCATCGGTGTGAACAATCGCAACCTGCGCACCTTGGCGGTGGACGTGAGCGCCTCCCGCTGCCTGGTGGCAGAGATGCCGCCCGGGACGGTCGCCGTGGCCGAGAGCGGGCTCCGGACGAGCGCCGACCTCGTGGAATTGGGTGCGGCGGGATATCAGGCGTTCCTGATCGGCGAGACGCTCCTGACGACATCGGGCCCAGGGGAGGCGTTGGGACGCCTGATCGATGGTGCGCGGCCCGCGACGGGTGAGACAGGCAGACCCCTGAGCGGGGTCGAGGCGGGTGGGTCGTGATGATGCCGGTCAAGATCTGTGGGATCACGCGGTTCGAGGACGCGGCGCTCGCCGCCCAGCTTGGCGCCGCTAGCGTCGGCTTTGTCTTCTGGTCCCACAGCCCCCGCTTTGTTGAGCCGGACGCGGCAGCGGAGATTCTTGCCGCGCTCCCGCCCCACGTTGCCGGCATCGGGGTCTTCGTGGATCAGCCATCCGAGGAGATCAATGCGATCGCCGACCGGGTCGGCCTCGGGGCGGTCCAGCTCCATGGTGGAGAGTCGATGGGCGATTGCGCTCGGTGTCGGCGGCGTGTGATCAAGGCAGTGAGGCTGTCGGCCGACAGCACGTCGGCTGCTCTTGAGGGCGTGTGGCCTGAAGCGACGGTGTTGTTGGATGCCTTCGACCCGGTGCGCATGGGTGGTACCGGTCGGCAGATCGACTGGGCGCTGGCCGCACGGATCGCGCGACAACGTCGCACGATCTTGTCGGGCGGGCTACGAGCCGAGAATGTCGGCGAGGCGATGCGGCAGGTGACACCCTATGGGCTGGATGTGTCGTCGGGCGTCGAGTCGCGACCGGGGATCAAGGCGCCGGAGCGGATGCGAGCGTTCTTCGAGGCGGTGGCCCTGGCGACCGGGCCGATGTCGCCAGCCGCGGGAGCACAGGTATGACAACCACGGACACTGGAACGCCGGCAATGGGTGCCGGTGTGGGTCGGCGCGACCCCGACGCGCGTGGCTACTTCGGGGCCTATGGCGGCCGGTTCGTGCCGGAGACGTTGGTGGCGCCCGTCGAGGAGTTGCAGGCGGCCTACTTCGCGGCGCGTTCTGATCGGGCGTTCCAGGACGAACTGGCCTCGTTGCTCGACCGCTACGTCGGTCGGCCAACGCCGGTCTATGAAGCGGTGCGCTGGTCGGAGGCACTGGGCGGCGCGCGGCTGTTGCTCAAGCGCGAAGACCTGGCCCACACCGGCGCGCACAAGATCAACAACGCGCTCGGCCAGGCGCTGCTTGCCGTTCGCATGGGCAAGCGTCGCGTGGTGGCGGAGACGGGCGCGGGGCAGCATGGAGTCGCCACGGCAACGGTGTGCGCACTGCTTGGGCTCGCGTGCGAGGTCTACATGGGCGCGGAGGACGTCGCGAGACAAGCGCTCAATGTGGTTCGGATGCGCCTGCTCGGGGCGAGGGTCACCCCGGTCGAGTCGGGCAGCCGAACGTTGAAAGACGCCATCAACGAGGCGATGCGCGACTGGGTGACGAACGTTGAGGATTCCTACTACCTGCTCGGCTCTGTGCTCGGTCCCCACCCGTATCCGCTGATGGTGCGCGAGTTCCAGGCGGTCATCGGCGCCGAGGCGCGGCGGCAGGTGCTGGCGCTGGCTGGGCGGCTGCCGACCGCGGTGGTCGCGTGTGTCGGAGGGGGCAGCAACGCGCTCGGCATCTTCGATGGCTTTGTCGACGACCAGCAGGTTCGGTTGATCGGGGTGGAGGCCGGCGGCGAGGCGATCGTGCCGGGGCGGCATGCGGCCAGGTTCGCCACCGGGCTGGTTGGCGTGCTGCAAGGCACACGGACGGTGATCCTGCAAGACGCGCACGGCAATATCGAGCCGACCCACTCGGTGTCGGCCGGTCTCGACTATGCGGCCGTTGGGCCGGAGCATGCCTGGTTGCGCGACCTGGGCCGTGCGGAGTACACGTGGGTCACTGACAGTCAGGCGCTCGAGGCGTTCCAGCAGATTGCGCGGCTGGAAGGTATCCTCCCGGCTCTCGAGTCGGCCCACGGGCTGGCGCATGCCGGGGCGGTGGCGGCGGAGCTCGGTCGTGACGATGTCGTCCTCGTGAATCTGTCGGGGCGGGGGGACAAGGACGTCGAGATTGTCCGGGACCGCGGGCTCGGCACGTCGGCTGAGCGGCAGGACGAGACATGACCTCTCGTATCGAGGATGTGTTCGCCCGATTACGCACCGACCGTCGACCCGGGCTGGTGACCTATGTCACCGGGGGCGACCCGGATCTGGTCCGGTCGGCCGATATCCTCCTGGCTTTGGACCGGGCTGGGGCGGACATCGTCGAAGTCGGCGTGCCGTTTTCAGACCCGCTGGCCGATGGTCCGGTCATCCAGCGGGCCTCCGAGCGCGCGCTGGCTGCCGGGGTCACGCTGTCGAGCACGCTCGATCTGATCGAGGGCGTGCGCTCGAACATCCAGGCGGCGGTGGTTCTGTTCAGCTATGCGAATCCGATCCTGAGGATGGGTGCCGAGGTGTTCGCCGCGCGCGCCGTGTCGGCAGGTGTGGATGGCGTGCTGGTTCTTGATCTGCCGATAGAAGAGGCCGGGGCCTTCCGTCGGACGCTGGTCGATGTCGCCATCGACCCGATTTTCCTGTTGAGCCCCACCACAACGGATGCGCGGATCCAGCAGGCTGCCGAACTGGGGCGCGGGTTCCTGTATGGGATTTCCCGGCTGGGCGTGACCGGAGCCCGTTCGGAGCTGGCGGCGGGCGCGCGCACGCTGGTCGAACGCATTCGCGCCGTGACACCGCTCCCGATCGCGGTCGGCTTCGGGCTGTCCCGGTTCGAGCACGTGCAGCAAATTGGCGAATGGGCCGACGCGGCGGTGGTAGGCAGCGCGCTGGTGAACGTCA
>JASLOY010000168.1 GCA_030745255.1 Vicinamibacterales bacterium | reverse complement strand
GGAGCCGGCATCGGGCTGGTGCTGATTCTGAGGTGGTACTGGTGGCGGGTCAACGCCTGGTCCGAGATCGCGGCGATGGTTGCGCCCGTGGTCGGCCTCGTCTGGCTCTCGCTCTTCACCTCGGTGACCTTTCCAGAGTCCCTGCTCTATCTGGTCGCCTGGACGACCGCCTGCTGGTTCGCCGTGACCTGGCTCACTCCGCCGGAGCCAGAAGCCACGTTGGTCCGTTTCTACACGCGGGTGCGACCTGACGGGCCCGGCTGGGCGCGTGTGGCCGCCGCGGCGGGCGCCCCGCCGCCGGAGTCGATCGCGAGACAGCTGCTGGACTGGCTTGTCGGGGTGGGACTGGTCTACGCCACGCTCTTCGGTGCCGGAGCACTGGTGCTGCCTGGCGGAGGGGGCGTCCTGCTGTATCTCCTCGCCGCAGCGATGTGTGGGCTATTTCTATACCACCGTTTGGCCACGCGCGGCTGGTCGGCGGTCACCAGATGAGGCCGGTTAGTATCGGCGGCCCCTCCGCCTTCGGGCTTCTGACGCTCTCCACGCCACCGGCTCTCACAGACTCGTTCGTGTGCTGCTACGTGTCCCTTTTGTGAGATCGGCGGCGCTCGGTGCAACACAGGCCTCCCGTCCCGCCCCTGCAGCTGCGCCCAACAGTAGGCGCTACATGGACCCACTGTCCGTCTTGCCCGAAAACGGCTCTGCGTCACGATACGGTGACCGTCTGCGACGTCGTTGCCGTTGCGCCGGTACTGTCGGTCACCGTCAAGGTCACGGTGACTGTGCCGGCGGTTTCGAACACATGTCCCACCAGTGCGGACGCGCCCGACTCGGTGACGCCGTCGCCGAAGTTCCACTCATAAAGCGTGATGGTCCTGCCCGCCGGGGCGGTCGACTGGGTCCCGTCGAACTGGACGTTCACCCCCACCGTGGGCGCAGACGGCGAGAAGACGAAGGTCGCTGTCGGCGAAGCCGCCGCCACGGTGACAGCCGCTGAGGTCGTGTCGGTCTCCCCGGCGCTGTCGGTCACGGTCAGCACTACATTGTAGACGCCGGCCGCAGTGAAGGCGTGGCTCGTCGTGACGCCCACCGCGGTCGAGCCGTCCCCGAAGCTCCACGCATACCCGTCGATCGTCCTGCCCGCGGGGGCGGTCGACGCGGTCGCGTTGAACAATACGCTCGTCGCCGGGATCGGCGCCGTCGGCGAGAAGACGAAGCTTGCCGTCGGCGTGGACGCGGTCACCGTGACCGTCGACGACGTCGTGGCGCTCGCGCCGGCGCTGTCGGTCACGGTCAGCACCACCGCGTATATTCCTGCCGTCGTGAAGGTATGGCTCGTCGTGACGCCCACCGCACTCGAGCCGTCCCCGAAGTTCCATGCATACCCGTCGATCGTCGTACCCGTCGACGACGATGAGCCGGACGCGTTGAACTGAACCGTCGTCACCGTTGTGGGTGCGGAAGGCGAGAACACAAAGCTCGCAGTTGGCGCGGTTTGGGCAATGAGCACCTGCAGCTGTCCAGTGCCCTCCCGACCGTCTAGCGCGACCGCCGTCACTGTGGCCGTCTTGAGCCCTCCGGAGCTGTATGCGTGGCTCGTGCTCGCACCCGAAGTATTGGCCGAGGTCCCGTCGCCGAATGCCCACTCGTATCGCACGATTGCCACGGTGGTGGGTGTCACCGCCGCCGCGAAGGCCACCGGCGTGTTCACAGTTGGGGTCGTCGTCGAGCTCGTGAGAGTGACATTCAACGGGCTCTGGGCCACCACCGTGATGACGATCGACACCGAGACCTCTTGCCCACTGTTGTCGATGGCGGTCGCCACGACGGTATACCTGCCAGCAGCCGTGTAGACATGCTACGCGCTCGTGGTGCCGGTGAGACTACCCAGCGACAACGAGGCGCCATCGCCGAAGTCAATCGAGACGCTGCTAATCGGGCTGCCAGGCGCGGTGGTCACCACGCTAAACACCGTTGCCTCCCCGACCGTCGGTGTCGTGGTGGTCGTTGAAACTACAACCGTCGGCGCGTCGTTGACTGCGACCGCCACGGTCGCGCTGCGAGAACCGGCGGTCGCGGTCACCGTGGCGGCGCTGCTAGTGGTCAGCGTGGTCGAAGCCTCACCCGTGGCAGCGCTGTTCACCAACGAGGCGCCGAGAGTGCCGGCGGTGGTCGAGAACGACACCGGAACGCCAGCCAAATTGTTGCCGTCATCATCGCTCACCCTTGCGGCGATCGTGACGGTGCCGCCGGCCGAGGGAACCACAGCCGGGTTTGCGGTCACCGACACCGCGGTCGCGGCCGCGCCGCCAATCAGCACGGTGATCGGGGTCTCGGTTCGCGCGCTGCCCGAGAAAGCCACAAGCGACGCCGTGCCAGACTGCGTGCCGGCCTTGAGCGTGACGACGGCCTGCCCATTGCTGGTCACCGCTTCCTGCGGCTCCAGGGTGCCGAGCGTGGTCGTAAACGTGACCAGTGTGCCATTGTGCGCCGGAGTGCCACTTTGTTCGATGACCGTCGCGATGATCTGCGCCGTACCGTTGACCGGCAGAACGGTTCGGCTTGAGACGATGGTGATGACCGACGCGGTCGGCGCCAGCAACGGCACCTTCTCACACGAACCGAGAGACACGCTGGCACACACGCTCGCGACGAGCGTCACCGACCAGCGAACTGGGTGGAATGATACGCGTGGTAACATCACCTAATAGATAGTATCGGCATGGGTTTACGCGAACAATATAGGTCTGCCGGGTGGAACACCGACGCCGGTTACGCCATGGCTGGGCTGATTGTGGCCATTGCCATCCTGGGCATCGTGATGTCGATGCTCATGCCGACGTGGCGCACCTGGGCTCGGCGGGAGAAGGAAACGGAGCTGATCTTCCGGGGCGAGCAGTACATGCGGGCGATCGAGCTGTATCAGCGCCAATTCGCAGGCACGTATCCGACCGACATGGACATGCTCGTCGAGCAGCGCTTCTTACGCCGGGCCTACACCGACCCGGTGACCGGCGACGAGTTCGAAGTGCTGACCCAGGGCTCGGTACAAGGCGCATCGGGGGAGGAGCTCGCCGCACGGTCCGGCCAGGCCGGTGTCGTGCAGCAACAGCCGTCTGCCGGCCTCACCCGAGTGAATCAGGACACCACAGGCGGCTCGTCACCTTCGCGGCTCAGCACGGCCGCGGCTGGATTCAACCAGGGGGCCGGCGGCATCATCGGCGTGGTCAGCAGCTCGACCGCCACCTCGATGGCGCTTTACAACGGGGCTGATCGCTACGACGAATGGTTGTTCGTTTACCTGCCACAAGCGACACAGCCTGGGGCTGGCGGCGGTGTGCCCGGTCAGGGTGTCGGCGTGGGGCCGGGGATCGGCGCCGGTCTCGAGGGGGCCTCACGGAACGAACAAATGTTCTTTTTTGACGGCGCTCGTGGCGGCCAGCGCCCTGGCGATGCGGGGCGGCGACCCGGTGTCGGGGCTTCAGGGGGCAACAGTCCCGGTGCCGGCGGACAACGACCCAACGATCGCGGCGTCACGCTCGGCTCACCTCCACGTCGATAGCTCTTACCACTCGGCGTAGGGCGAGCCGTCAATCGCCAGACCCTGCGCGCCGCTTCGGACATCGTAGATACCTTGAGAGAGCGGGTCGCTCGGATCGTATTCGGCCAGGGTCGTCTGCCAGGTCGTGTTCGAATTGGTGAAGGGATCGTCCGGGACGGCTCGGATATACCCCTCGCTCACCAGCATGTCGAGCGAGGCGGGATACTCATTGCGGTCTGCGTAATACTGGTCAATCGCATCACGCATCCGGAAGAGATCTTCCTTCAAAACCGCCTCGCGCGAGCGGGTCGTTGCCGTCCCGTAGCTGATAACCGCGATCCCGGCCATGATGACGACGAGCGAGATGACGACCATCATCTCGACCAGTGTCCAGCCCGAGTCCGACGTCCGGGCATCGCCAGTGCTCTCGCGACTGCGTCGCCGCCACCCGGCCCACCGCTCATTCATCACGCATCACGCCTCACCACTCGCTGTATGTGGTGCCGTCGAGCGCCGTCGCGTTCGACTCGGTGTAGACGTCATACACGCTGTCCCCGCCCCAGCTGGTCGAATCGGGCTCGTCCTGATAGGAGCGCAGTCCCCACTCGGTGCTCTGGGTCATCGGGTCGAACGGAATCCGTCGGAGGAAGCGGAGCTTGCGTCCCGAGGCGTCGTTGAGCACCTCGACGCCTTCGACCAGCGTCTCGAGATCGGGAGGGTATCCCTCACTGCCGGCCTCCACGTTGGTCCCGCCGATGACCCCGAGATCGACCGAATCCTTGTGTCGATCGATCGCCGTTCGCATCTCGCGGAGCGCCCGGCGGAGCTCCGCCTCGCGTTGGCGCTGGGTGGTGACCTTGCTCAGCGGAAGGACGGCGGAGGCGAGGACCAGCAGGATCGCGCTAACGACGAGCAACTCGACGAAGCTATAGCCCCGCACAGTGCGCAGCCGCGCTCGAAGCGTCGATCTGGCCGCGGCTCTCGGAGGGCACAGCATGCTTGTATCACCGCACGGCCACCGTCACCGGGCTGAACTCCAGCGCGAGTGGAGCGCCGCCCGTTGCCATCGCCGTGCCGCTCGTCTCGAGTGTAACCGAACCGGGCCCGACCGTGTCGAACAGCACCGCCGCCAGCAGCCCTCCCCCAGCCGCGCCAGTGGCATCGTTCGCCCGGGTCGCAGTGATGTCGACCCGCCCGGCCTCCCGGTCGACCTGCTGCGTGAACGCTACATTCAGGCCACCCTGTCGCAGGAAGCTGCCCTCCTGCACCGTTCGGAGCCGCAAAACGTTCGGGTCGAAGAACATGGTCAGCGAGATGCTCGATAGCTGGGACGCTCCGCTGAGCGATATCGGTACCGTGTAGGGCCCACCACCGATACGGAACTGCGCAGTGGGTGGCGTGACCAGCACTTGAATCAACGCCGGCACAACCGGGGTCGTGGTCGCCGTCTCCGGCTCTGGCTCGACCGGCGCCGGGACCTCAGGCGAAACCGGCTCCAGAGGGTCCGGGGCCGGTGCATCGGGCACCGGCGTCGGGTCACCCGGGGTGTCGACGGTGCCAGGCGGGGGCGCTGGCACGGAGGGCAATGGCAACGGGCTCTGAGCGTCCGGCACCGCGGCGTCGGGAACGGCGGCGTCCGGCTGCGGGGCGATCAGCGGGGGCGGCCCTGTCAGCCCGAAGTTCGTCTGGGTCCCGATGTGAATCGGGCTGACGTCTCGCTGCGTCAGCTCGTGGGTGCGCACAATCCGCGGCGTGAGCAGCATCACGATGTCGGTCTGTCGACGCGACGAGTCCGAGTCGCCGAAGAGCTTTCGCAGGATCGGCACCTGCGAGATGCCGGGAATCCCGCGCAGCGTCCGGCGGTCCTCTTCGCGCAGCAGGCCAGCCAGCAGGTTTGACTCACCATCGCGCAACCGGAGCCGGGTCACCACCTCCCGCGTCCCAAACGTGGGCAGCGAGGTTCCGGCCACGTCGATGTTCGCCCCGAGCGTGCTGTTCTCGACACGCAAGTCAATGACGATCTCGTTCTCGAAGGTCACCCGAGGCGTTATCTCGACGATGACCCCGACATCCCGGTAGACGAACGACGTCAACGGGTTGACATTCGCCCCGCCGGTCGCGAACGGGGTGAACGTGGTCGATGGAACTGGGATCTCCTCGCCAAGGCTGAGGGTCATCAGCTGGCCCTCCTGCCCCCGCAGTTGTGGATTCGCCACGAGATCGGTTTTGGAATCGGTCTCCAGAAAACGCACGACCGCGGCCGGCACGCCCAGATAGAAATCGGCGGTGCTCACCCCGCGGGAAATGGTGTTGAGATTGAAGAACGGAACGGGCGCGTCAGTGGGCGGCGCGACCTCGGGCGAGAACACTCCGCTCAGCGCGTAATCGGTCAGGTTCAGGCCATACTGCTTCGCCCGTTCGCGATTGACCTCTAAGATTTCGACGTCGATGATGATCTCCGCGGCCGGCTTATCGTTGGCTGCGATCACCTGCTCGACGATCGCCGTCACCCCCGTCGTCGCACGCACGGTGATCGTGTTAGCGACCGTGTTCGGAATCACGGAGGGCTGCACCGCCATCTGCGGTACGCGCACGATTTGACTCAACAGCTGCGAGAGCTCCTGCACGTCGGCGTGCGACACGTAGAACGTGCGGATGACCTGCTCGTCATACTGCGCCCGCTTTTGCGTCGTCTCCGGGACCACGATGATGGTCCGTGGATTCAGTACCTTGTAGAAGGCCTGATTGGTCGACAGCACGTGGTCGAGTGTCTCCTCGAGCGTCAAGCCGTCGATGCGAAGGTCGACCTGGCGGTCCTGGAACTGCTCGTCGAATGTGACGTTGATCCCGGTCAAGTCGCCAATGGAGTCGATCAAGTCCTGCAGGGACCCCCGGAATTCGAGGACCAGCGGGTCGCGCGACGCCGGGTTCAACAACGGCGGCGCAGTCTCCACGCGGGCCTGCTCGCGCATCGCTTCGATCGGGGCGGGCGGACGGGCGGCCTCGATCCGCTCGCGGATCGTCCGCTAGAGTGTCGCGGCGCGCGCCACCACTTCGCTGTTCGACGGATCGTACTCGGCCGCCGACCGAAACTCGCGGAGCGCAGCCGAAAGCTCCTGCTGCGCCTCAAAGGCGCGACCAGCGGTGATGTGCGCGCGGGAAGCGTTGATAAGTGCGCGCTCGAGAGCAATGCGGTACTCCGGACGGTCTGGGTCATCCAAGAGCGCGCGTTGGTAATACTGGACCGCTGTGGCCCAGTCGCCCGCCTCGGCGCTGCGCCGGCCCTGCCGAGCCGCGCTCGCGCACGCCGTCGTCAGGAGGGCCGCGGCCATCAGCACCAGCGCCGGCCAAACGGGCCGCGAACGGGACGAGACCTGCGTGTGGGTGCTCATTTATCGCTGGGCTACTCGTTGGGCAGCCGGAGGGTCTGCTGAACCCGACCATCAACCCGTTCCACATCTACCGATTCGAGCCCGACGGCGACGATGCGGTAGCGGCCATCAATCACGTCCCCCACGCGGCCGTGAAACAGGAGGTCGCCGTCGGTCAACACCACTACGCGCCCCTCGATGCCAGGACTCTCGACAAAGCCAATGAACGTCAGCGGGACGGCGCCCGCCGCTCCGGCAGCGGACCCACGAGGTAGCTCGCTTGGGTCCAAACTCCGGGGATTTTCACCGGGCGCCGACACGACCGCGCGGTCGATGTTGCCGCCTCCAGACCCGGCAACTGGAGCCGCCGGCCGTGCCGCCCCGAACCGGAAGGGATTCCGCCTTTCTGGCCCTGGGCCCGATCGGTCTACGGTCATCCCCTCGAGCCGTATCCCTTGCCGGGCATCCGAAGCGTCGGTCTCGGTGGCGGCCTTGGGGGCCCCCCGCCCCGGGGGGGGCCGCGGCCCCGCGCGGGGGGGGCGGGGGCGGGGGGGCGGGGGGGGGGGGCGGGGGCGCGCGGCGGGGCCG
>JASLOY010000167.1 GCA_030745255.1 Vicinamibacterales bacterium | reverse complement strand
AGCCGGCGGAACCCCGGCCGGCTCGAGCGTGATCAGTCTCCCCTTCACCATCTTGCGCACGAACCGGGCGAGCCGCTCATCGGCCGGCTCGACCTGGTCGCCAAACCGTTTCCGCATCAGCGCCACAATGTCGGCCAGCGCGGTCTGTCCGTCACACGCCTTCCAGATCAGCGTGCCCACCTCGTCCAGCCGGATCCGGTAATGCGGATCACCCCCGAGACCAGCCACCCAGCGCGCCAGCCGGCTGGAACCGAGCCGTGGCCGCAGCAACACACAGCGGCCGTCCTCCTCGCACCACTCGAGCAGCCGCCGCGGCTGGACGGACGCGAAATCGAGCTCCGACATCATCCGCCCGGCGGACTGCCCGGCAAACCGTCCTCCTCGCTCGCCTTGAGCGGCACATGCACCAGCATGTAGTAGAGCAGGGGGAACACCAGCGCCCCCAACAGCGTGCTCTCGAGAAGCACCGGCAGCACATGTGGCACACCCGAGAGATCCTCGCCAAGCACCAGGAACGCCAGCACCACCGCCATCAGCGCCTCGCCGGCGATGAACCCAGAAGACAGGAGCACACCGGTGTTGGTCGCTCGCGTCTCCGCCGCGCGGCTCGCGCCGCGGGCGGTCAGCGAACGCGAGAGCATCCAGGCGATCAGGCCGCCGACGAAGATCGCCGACGTGGACGAAAACGGCAGATACATGCCGACCGCAATCAGCATCGGCGACGGCGAGTTGATGAGGATGAGCCCGAGCGCCAGGAACATCCCGGTGATGACCAGCGGCCAGGCCATCTCGCCCCCCACGATGCCATCGGCCATCAACGCCATCAGCCCCGCCTGCGGCGCCGGCAGCTCGGCGCTCCCGATCTCGTAGACCCGGTCCATCGCGATCATCGGCCAGATCAGGACCATAGCGGCCACCATGACCCCGATGATCTCGCCAACCTCCATCTTCCAAGGGGTCCCGCCGAGGATGTGCCCCACCTTCAGGTCCTGCAGCATGTCGCCGGCGATCCCGGCGGCGCAGCAGACCACGCCGGCCACACCGAGCACGCCCAGGATGCCCCCCGGACCGGTCACGCCCATGCCGACCATGAGAATGGCGGCGATCAGCAGCGTGCTCAGCGTCAGACCACTGATCGGGTTGTTCGAGCTACCCAGCAGGCCCACGAGATACCCGGCCACCGCGGCAAAGAGAAATCCGAGAATGACCATCACGACCGTCAGGACAATCGCGCCCGGCAGGCTCTGGCTGAAGAACCAGTAGAGCCCCAGCAGCGGCACCGCGAGCGCCGCGATCGAGATGCCGACCTTGGTGAAGTCGAGGTCGAGGTTCAACCGGGCAACATCGCCCGCCCCGTGCTGTGCCTTCTGGATGTCGGTGAACGCGCGGCCGATCCCCTCGATGAGCGACATCCGCAGCTTGAAGAGCGTGTAGAACGCGGCCACGATCATCGTGCCGACCGCCAGCGGACGCACCTGCTTCTGCCAGACCTCGTCGCTGAGCGTGATCAGCGCGGCAGTGTCGGTCGCCCCGGCCGCCATTTCCGGGTTCAGGAACAGCCCCAGCGGAACCAGCAGCAGATGCCCCATCACGGCGCCGGCGAACAGGGTCGACGCGATTGAGGGGCCGACGATGAAGCCAACTCCGATCAGCGCCGGCGACGCCGCCGGCGACTGCAGGATGAACCCGCCGACATAACTGACCTGCTGGCCCATCATGTCAATGGTCGACCGGCCCAGACTGACGAACCACTCTTTCGAGCTCTCCACGACCTGAATGCCGTACGAGTTCTTGATCAGCTCCCACGCCCCGGCGAAGCCCATCGCCAGGAACACATACTTCGCACCGGTCTGTCCCGCCTGCCCCGACTTGACCAGCTCGGCCGCGGCAACGCTCTCGGGAAACGGCAGGTCCGCCTCGACGACCATCGTGCGACGCAGCACGATGATGAACAGCACCCCGAGCAGCCCGCCGGTCAACATGATCGCGGTGCTCTCCCAGTAGCGCAGCTCGTCCCACACCCCGCTGATGACGAACGCCGGAATCGTGAAGATCGCGCCGGCGACCAGCGCCTCGCCGACCGAAGCGGTGGTCCGGGAGATGTTCTCTTCCAGCACCGACCCCCCGAAATAGCGCAGTGCCGCCATCGCGACGACCGCCGCCGGGAACGTCGCGGCGACGGTCAACCCAACCTTCATCCCCAGATATGCGTTGGCGGCCCCCAGCACGATCGCCATGACAACACCGAGAAGCACCGCCCGGAACGACAGCTCGGGCAGATCGGTCACCTCGGGCACAAACGGCGTAAATCCTGACTCGGGCTTGTCGGGTGTGCTCATGTCTGCTTCATCTCCATGTCCACCTCACTGCTGGCCTCGGCGCGCACGCCGTAATCGGTCAGGCCGTCACCCACCAGAAGCTGGCGAAGCCCCGGCCACCTTCGGCCTCCTGCCTTCTCAGGGCACTCGTTGTGTCCGCCTTTATAAGCGCAACGGATGCCTGACGCAACCACCGGGGCATCTTGTCAGCCCGCGAAACCGGGTGGTACGCTCCAGGCAGCCGCCCTGGATGCTACGTTAGGTACAGTTGGCGCATGCGACGACCGACAAGTAACAGGTGACCCCTCAAATGACGCCGACCACGCGCTCGCGGCTCGACCGGCCGGCGACGGCCGGCACGGGGCCTGCGCCGATCCGGTTCATCCGGGACATCTACGCTGAGAAACTGGCTTCGGGACGGCCGGTCATATCGGTTGAGTTCTTCCCACCCAAGACGCCGAAGGGGGACGAGACCCTGTTCGACCGCACCTTGCCCGCGTTGCAGGCGGCCTCCCCCGATTTCTACTCAGTCACTTACGGCGCCGGCGGCAGCACGCGGGACAAGACACTCGCCGTCGCAGACCGGATCCAGCGCGAGCACCGCACCACGACGATGGCACACCTGACGTGCGTCAGCACATCGAAGGCGGACATCGAACGGTATCTCCAGGAGGCGCGAGACACGGGGATCCGAAACATCCTCGCCCTCCGCGGTGACCCCCCGCAGGATGGCGGCGAACTCGCGCGTCTGGAAGGCGGTTTCGAATACTCGTATCAGCTCGTGCGGTGCATCAAGGCAATGGGTGACTTCTCGATCGGCACTGCCGGTTTTCCTGAAAGTCACATCGCCTGCAAGGACGGGAAACAGGTCGACTGGCAGCGTCTGAAAGCCAAGATCGACCAGGGCGCCGACTTTGTCCTCACGCAGCTCTTCTTCGACAACGACGATTACTTCACGTTCCGCGACTACCTCGTCGAGACACTCGGCGTGAGCGTGCCAATTACACCCGGTGTGCTGCCCATCCTGAACACCCAGCAGATCGAACGGTTCACCGAGGTCTGTGGCGCGACCCTGCCCACTGACCTCCGGGCGAAGCTCGAGGCGTACGGTGACGACGCGGACGCGGTGGCCGACTTCGGCGTCGAGTTTGCCACTCGTCAGTGCGAGGCGCTGCTCGCCGGCGGCGCCCCGGGCCTGCATCTCTACTCGCTCAACAAGGCGCACGCCGCCACGCAGATCATCCAGAACCTCGGGCTACGGGCATGACCGGGGCGTCGGTCGGCCTTCTTCTGCCTTCTGCCGTCTGGCTTCTGACTTCTTGGGTTTAGTACCTGAACAACCGGTTGAACTTCACCACGAACCCGCGATTGCGTAGCTCGGAGAAGCCGCGCGGGTCCAGGGTGTTGGTGTCGCGGTCCTCGGTGTAGACGACGAACAGCTCGCTTCCTGGCTGATACTCCCATCGCAGACGCAGGTTGCTGGTCAAGGCGTCGTTACTCGAGTTGTACTGCAGCAATCCGCTGAAGAACATCCGTGGTGTGAAGGTGTAATTCACCCGCGTCGTCACCAGGTTCGTGGTGAACGACCCTTGCGGCAGGTCGATCCAGTTGAACGAGACACCGGGCTCCACCGACAGCTGCTCTGTCACCACGACGCGGGCGCGGGTGAAACCAACAGCCGTGATGTCGCCGCTGAAGAACGCTCCACGCTGCACTGAAAACGAGCCGGACGCCTTCCGCTGGGCGCCAAACTGATACGACAGGTTGACGTCGCTGAAGGTGTACCCGCCCACGGGAATCGTGACGCCGTCGGCGATCGCGAATGGGCTCTCGAGCAACTCGTACGACCGTGCGGCATCGAACCGCAGTTGGTCGCTGTTCTCGAACTCGGTGACGAAACGCAGCTGGTTCTGGCGCGTTTCGAGCAGATTGTTGTCGGCCGTCAGCGTGTAGTCGAGGCTAGTCTCAAAGAGGAACCGCCGGACCGACTCGATCCCTGCGGGGCGTGGACTGAACCGGCCCGAGACAAAGGTCCGGCGGAAATCGTCTCGTCGGAGGAACCCGACCTCGGGAATGAAGTTGTCCTCGACGAGCAGGTGGTCCACCTGCACACCCCAGCGGTCGGCGGCGTAATCGAACCGGGCCTGGTAGCTCGTGTCCTGGCCGGTGATGTCCGGGGTCCGGGTCTTGGCGAAGTAACCGTTGAAGTTGACGTTCTCGAAGAACGAGAAGTTGCCGTCCACGCCATACGCGTGGTTGGCGCCATCGCCGACGAGCGACACGCTGCGTCCGGTGTAGATCATGCCGAGGCTGCTACGTCGGAACAAGTCACGCTTCACTCGCAGGACGGTGAAGTTGGTCGACTCGGCGCCGGAGACCGTCTCGTCGTCGGTCTGCATGTTGAGCGCTCCGATGCTGAACGCCCCCACCTTGCCGGTCAACCGGCCACCCCCGAGAATCGGCACGACCTGACCGCCTTGCAGCCCGATCCGGCGGCTGAAGAAGAGGGTCGGCGCCGACCCGCCACCGAAGAATCCGCCGCCGCCGCCGAACCCGCCGCCACCAATCGCGCCACTGCGCCCGAAATCGTAGACACCCCGACCCTGGAGGAAGAAATCGCGTTTCTCCGGAAAGAACAGGCTGAACCGGGTCAGGTTCACCTGCTGCTCATCCACCTCCACCTGCGCGAAATCGGTGTTGTAGGTGAAGTCGGCGTTCAGGTTCTGCGTGACCCCGTACTTGACGTCGACACCGAACTCGCTGGTCGGATCGTTTTCGAGACTCGGGGCGGCGGTGCGATCCGTCGTGACCCCACCGATCGCGTACGGCTTGATCTCGAGGTTGTTGCTTCCCCCCGGCATCTCGAGTCCGGCCAGCGTGCCGGCGACCGAGACCCGGAAGATGCCGGTCGATCCCTGCCCCCCGGCCGCCGACAGCGGCACCGGGGTGAGGTAGCTCCACTCGTTCTTCCGGCGCACGACGCGTCTGAGCTGGACACCCCAGACCTGCGAGACACCGGCGGGGTACTTCAATGACTTGAACGGGATCTCCATCTCGACCGTCCAGCCACCGTCGAACCGGCCAGTCCGCACATCCCACACCGGGTTCCAATCGGCATTCGGGCTGCCTTCGTTTGAGATCTCGAAATCGGCGAGCGCGCCGAGCGGGGTCGTGTAGAACATCAGCCCGTTGCGCCGGTCATAGAACGTGTCGAGCATGATCCCGAACGTGTCGTTCTGTCGCAGCACTTGACCGTCGCGTCGCATCTCGTTGGCGACCCACTCGCTCGGCGGGGCTGAATCGTAGCACCGGGCCGCGACATAGATGTTTGAGCCGTCGAACATCACCCAGCTTTCGGTCCGCTCGGTGGCCGGCTGCCCGACGTCCGGCACGTTCTGGATGTAATCGGTGATCGCCGGCACGGTCCGATACACCTGTTCGTCGAGGTTGCCGTCGAGACGGATCCCCTCGCTCAGACGCACCGCCCTGATCGTGGCGCGGCCCTGCTCATCACGCGAGACGACCTCGGGAGGCAAAGGCGGCGGTGGGCCGTCAATGACACCGACACCCGGCTGCGGCAACAGCCCCCCGGCTACCGCCATGGGCCCGCGCTCGGCCGACACTGCGTCAACCGCGGCGGGCGCGGCAGTGTCCCCGCTCGCAACTCGGGTCGAGGGCACGGGCGAGACCGAAGGGCTCGTCGCAGCGCCCGCGCCGCGTGTGGCGACCAGGGGAACGCTGAGGCCGGCGACGAGCTCGCCCGCAATCCTATCTTGCAGGTCGAACAGCTGGTCGAACGATCCATCGATCTTGGCCGAGGTAACGACCGACCCGGTCGCGGTCTCGAGCAGCCGAGCGGTAATGCGCAGTTGATCGCCGATTCGTTGATAGCCGCCTGTCACGACCCAGCGAGCGCCAAGCCGGCGCCCCGCTGCAACCGCCGACTCCGGCGCGTCGTCGGCAACGCTCTCAGCAGATGCGATCGGCTCCTCGTCGATGACCGACACGCCGGGCCGTGTATCGAGGTCGGCCATGATCGTCTCGGCGATCCCGGTGCCGACCCACTCGTCACCCACCTCTTGCGTGATGTTGACGAATCGGAAGACCGCTACCAGGCCCACCCTCGTGTCGGCGACGACCTGGCGGCCCGCCGCCGGCGCTCCCTGGGCCTGGGTCACGCTCTGACCGGTGGCGAGCGGCGCCACGAGCATGGAAGCGACCACGGCGCTCAGTCTCCCGGTCAGAAGTCGCATCATACGGGTGCGCGTCGCTACGAACGCTCGATCCACTCGACAAACTTCGAGCCGCTGGCGACGTCAACGATCATCACGCGTGTCACACGGGCATTTTCGTGAATCAGGGCCTTGGTGGCGTCGCGCGCCGCCTCGACGGTGGCGTATTTCGCGGAGACGAGCGCGGAGTTCACCGCACCACCCCGCACTGTCGGAATCAACTTGAACATGGTGGCTGAGGTCCCGTTCTTGGGTTCGATCCGCACCGAGGGCACGGACAGGCGGGGCAGATCATATCACTCGAGCCCGACCTCTTCGGACCACTGGCGCCGCCCAAGGTCGGTGCCCACCGCAAGCTGCAGCACTTCCCCGTAGCTGGCGATGCCACTCGCCACGCGATTCGCCCTCAGATAGCGGTCGTTGAGCCGGCGCGCGCTGCGCTGCACCACCGGTATCGTCCGACTCAATCGGGCACGCACCGCCGCATAGTCGGCTCGCGGCCCCGGTCCGAGCGCCGCCCCGAGCCGCTGTTGAGCCTCATCGGGCAAGGCGGCCAGCAGACGCGGCACGAGAAACGACCAGGCGCTGTAGCGCATCGAGGCCTCTCCCTCCAGGCAGGTCAACCACGCCACGAAATTCGCCTCGGCCTCATGGGCGAAGCCGGCAACATGCGCCCATTCGTGCGCCGTCACGAACGGCCGCTCGAACGGCAGCACGGTGTCGTTGACCAGAACCTGCAGAAAGAAGGGGTCGACCATGCCGTCGATGCCGGCCCGTCGGAAATAGGGCGTCAGCAGCGACCGCTTCGGGGCGAGCCCAGACATGGCGGGCGACACACCCAGCCGCTGTTGGACCCGCTCGAACGCCGCCCCCGCGCGTACCGGCAGCTCATCGAGTCGAGGCCAGGCGCGTTCCTGGGTCGCGTCATACAACCGATTGAGCTTCTCGATGGCGGCGACC
>JASLOY010000166.1 GCA_030745255.1 Vicinamibacterales bacterium | reverse complement strand
TGCGCACGCCACGGCTCCCGGCGCTCGCGCTGGTCTCACGGCTCCCGTCCTTGAACGCCTGCGCCGGGTCGGGCCGCGAGGCGTGCAGCGCCGGCACCAGCCCGAAGACGACCGCCGTCAGCACCGCCACAAGAAGCGTGAAAACGAGCACATTGCCGTTGAGCGCAAGCGAGTCGAGCCGCGGGATGTCCAGCGGGTTGGTGATAACGAGGAGCCGTGTCGCCAGCCAGGCCAGCAGCAACCCGACCGCGGCGGAGATCACGGCCAGCACCAGCCCCTCGGTCAGGAACTGTCTGACGAGACGGCCCCGACCGGCGCCGAGCGCGAGGCGCACCGCCACTTCCTTCTCGCGGGCCACGGCGCGCGCCAGCAGCAGGTTCGCCACGTTCGCGCAGGCGATGAGCAGCACGAACCCGACGGCGCCGAGCAGCACGAAGAGCGCCGGGCGCACGTCACCGACAAGCTGCTCGTGGAGTGGCACGACCAGCGCGCCCCACCCCAGGTTCGAGTCGGGGTAGTCCGTCTCGAGCCGCCGCCCGAGCGCTTCGATGTCGGCCCGGGTCTGGCTCACGGTGAGCCCGGGGCGCAATCTGGCGACCACCTCGAAGAACCGCACCGACCGGCTGTGCTGCGCTGGATTCCATCCCAGCGGTCGCCAGATCTCGGTCTGCTCAGGATAGGCGAAGCCGGCCGGTGCCACGCCGATGACGGTGTGCGGCTGCTCGTCGAGCCGGACCGTCGCGCCGAGCGCGGTCGGTTCGCCACCGAACCGTCGCTGCCAGAGGCCGTGACCGATGATGACCACCCGCTCGGCGCCCTGGCGGTCCTCACCCTCGGCGAAGCGACGACCGATGACCGGGTCGACGCCGAGCACGTCAAAGAACCGGTCGGTGACATCGATGGTCCTCGCGCGCTCCGGGTCACCGCGATCGTCGGTCAGGTTGATCTGCGGATACCACCAGCCGGCAATCTCGTCGAAGAGCTGCTCCTGCGCGACCCACTCGGTGAAGGTGACCGGAGAGACCTGAGTCTTCTCAATGTCCGACCCGAAGTTCGTTTCCCAGATCATCACCAGACGATCGGGATCGTCGTAGGGCAACGGGCGAAGCAGCACGGCATCGACGACACTGAAGATCGCCGTGTTGGCTCCGATGCCGATCGCCAGGGCCAGCACCGCCACGACGGCGAAGCCCGGGTTTCGGAGCAGCATCCGAACGGCGTAGCGGAGATCGGGGAGCACGAGTCATTCCACGCGGAGCGCCACCGCGGGCGCGATTTTGGCGGCGCGGCGGGCCGGAAGCAGACAGGCGAGCAGCCTAAAGAACATCAGGAGGACGGTCGCGGCGAGCAACGACAACACCAGCCCCTCGAACCGGAACTGCGGGAGCAGGCGACGCGCGCCGGCGCCCCACCTTGGGTGACACCCGTCACCTGGGTGCCCATGAGCGCGCCAGCGGTCTCGAGCTCGCGGCTGCGCGTCTGAAAATCGACAAAGTCCGGATACGACGCAGGTTCACGGGTCGTGCCGCTGTTGCGGTCGGTTTCCCAGATCAGCACCAGGCGGTCCACCGCGTCGAACGGGACCGAGCGCAACAACACGGCATCGACGACGCTGAAGATCGCCGCGTTCGCGCCAATGCCCAGCGCCAGGGTGAGCACCGCCACGACCGTGAACGATGGGCTACGTCGCAGCGAGCGGACCGCATAGCGGAGATCGTTCAACATCAGGAGTCAGAAGTCAGAAGACAACCGGTGGGCTACACCAACCATCCTTCAATTTGCCCATCACGGTTTCCAAGTCTCCGGCCCCCGGGCTCATTCCGGTCCCGGATTCGGGTTTGGATTGGGATTCGGGTTCGGGTTCGGAGCCGACCCACGACCCAGGGCGCTGAGCACGCGTCGCCGGATCTGTGGGTCGTCGTCGTCGAGGGCGGCTATCAGCGCGTCGGTGGCGCCCGGGTCTCGGAGACGACCCAACGCCCAGACCGCCTGCTCGCGAACACCGGCGTCGGTGTCACGCACGCCAGCCAGCAGCGCCTCGACCGCCCGTGGATCCTCGATGCGTCCCAGGGCCCAGGCAGCCTGCTCCCGGACTCCCGCCGCCCGGTCGGGTGTGGTCAGGGCGGCTGAGAGCCCGGCTACCGCGCTCGAGTCCTCGATCCGACCGAGCGCCCAGGCTGCCTGGTGGCGCACCGGGTCGTCTGGGTCGGGTCGCGACAGGACCGACACTAGAGCCTCCACGGCGCGGGCATCCTCGATTCGACCCAACGCCCACGCCGCTTGGGCTCGCACGCCCCGGTCCGGATCCGGGCGACCCAGCGTGGCAGCCAACGCATCGATACCGGCGGGCGACTCGATGCGCCCGAGCGCCCACGCAGCCTGCTCACGGACCCCGGCGTCCGGGTCGGGGCCGGTCAGCAGCGCGCCGAGGGGGCCAACGGCCTGAGGATCTTCGAGCCGCCCGAGAGACCAGGCGGCCTGCGCCCGCACCTGGGACGCGGCGTCCCGCAGCGCGTTGACCAGTGGTTGCAGGGCGCGCTGGTCTTCGAGACGACCCAACGCCCAGGCGGCCACCTCGCGCACGGTGGTCTCGATGTCGCGTAGGAGCTCGATCAACGGAGCGGTGGCCCGACCGTCTTCGATGCGGCCCAGCGACCCGGCCGCCGTCGCCCTGACTTCGGCGCGCTCATCGGCCAGTCGGTCCACCAGCGGCTCGACGGCGCGGCGGTCCGCGATTCGGCCCAGTGCCCAGGCGGCGTTGTTGCGGACCAGCCAGTCGGTGTGGGACAGCGCCGCAATGAGCGGATCGCGTGCCGGGTCCGCAAGACGAGCCAACGCCCGAGCGGCTTCGCGACCGGGTGAGGTGGGCGGCCACTCGTCGAGCTCCGCACCAGCGGCGACCGGAACGCCGCTCCATCCCCGACGCCCGACCGCGCACGGAATCGCCGGGATCACGACTCCGTCTCCGAGCAACTCGACCAGGAGTGGGATCGCCGCCTCGGCCGGTCGGCCGAGACGGCCCATCTCGCAGGCCCCGGTTGCGCGACGGACCGGCTCGGATGCCTGCAGCTCGGCGGCCA
Organism: Vicinamibacterales bacterium; assembly: GCA_030745255.1. Taxonomy (GTDB): domain Bacteria; phylum Acidobacteriota; class Vicinamibacteria; order Vicinamibacterales; family UBA8438; genus NP936. The sequence goes on along the minus strand of JASLOY010000166.1, from coordinate 4,487 downwards.
GCGCCCGCACTTCGGCAGTCGCTGTATCGCGCAGGGCGTCTTGCGCCACCAGCGTCTGGGCGGTAGCGGCCATCAATGCACCCACGCAGACGAGGACCGTGGCGACTTGGCGCACTTCGCGCCGCAATGGTGTGATCGGAAGAATTCGCACGGCCTCAGTCCTGGTTCGGGTTGGGGTTCGGGTTTGGGTTGGGATTCGGATTCGGATTCGGATTAGGCCCGCCGGACCATCGGCGTCCACTCAGCGCCTCGATGACCGCTCTGCGCACCTCAGGGGTCGCGTCCCCCGTCATGTCGATCAAGGCCTCGAGCGCACGGTCGCCGCCGATCCGACCGAGCGCTTCCACCAACGCCTCTGCTACCTCGCCCTGCGCGGTGCGCAGCGCCCGAACAAGGCCATCAACAGCCTCGTCACTGCGAATCCGCCCCAGGGCCTCGGCCGCCTCCTTGACCACGCCGGGGTTCTGATTCTGCAACGCCCCGACGAGTCCATCCACGGCGCTGGCGTCACGGATCCGCCCCAGCGCCTCCGCGGCGTGCTCGGCGACGGCCGGCTCCGTATCACCCAGAGCGGTCACGAGTCCATCGACCGCGCCCGCATCGCGTATCCTCCCCAACGACTCGGCGGCCTCTCGGCGGATCCTCGCCTCGCTGTCCCTCAAGGCGTCGACCAAAGGCTCGACCGCCGACGCGTCGCGAATCCGCCCCAGCGCCTCGACCGCCTCGACACGCACCGCCGTTTCGCTGTCATCGAGCGCGGCCCCAAGCCCCGGGACCGCCGACGGACTGCGAATCATGCCGAGCGCCCAGGCGGCCTGCTCGCGCACGTCCGGGTTCTCCGCCCGCAACGCGCCGAGCAGCGGATCGACCGCCGTGTCCGACCGGATCATTCCAAGCGCCCAGGCCGCTTGTTTGGCGACGCTCGGCTCGTCGTCGTCGAGCGCGCTCGACAGCGGGCCGACCGCCTCGTCAGAGCGGATCATCCCGAGTGCCCACGCGGCGCGCTCGCGCACCGCGGCGTTGTCGTCGCGTAGCGTATTCGAGAGCGGACCCACCGCCGCCTCGACCCGATTGCGCCCGAGCCCGCGCGCCGCCTGCTCGCGCACGCCGGCGTCGTCGTCAGTGAGCGACTCCATGAACAGGTCGGCCACGCGTGGGTCGATCGAGCGACGGGCCCCACCAGAGGCGATTCTTCCCTGTATCTCACCGAGCACCAATTCGTAACGCTCACGCACCTCCTCGGCGATCCCTCCCTGATCACCGAGCACCAATTCGTATCGCTCGCGCACCTCTTCGGCAATCGCTGCCTGTTCGATGACGAGGTCGAGGTCAACGCCAGCGGATCGCTGCGCCATCTCGAGGGCCCGTTCCAGCTCCCGCTCGACGACGACGCCGCCGTCGCGTTGCGCCTGCACATCACGCCTCCATCGCTCGAGGTCGAACAGCTGGTCTTCGGTCTGTTCGGTCTCGGGCCGCAGCTCGAGCACCATTGCACGAGCCTCGCGCTCCAGCTCCAACCGTCGCTGCGGGCCCTCGCTCGCGGCACGCAGCTCGATGACCGCCCCGACGTCTTGACTGGCCTCCGGCTCATCGCTGGCAGGGGGCTGGATCGGCGGCGGCACCGAGGTCTGAGCGAGCCGTCCCACGATTACGTCGGTCTGGTTCACGGTCTCCTCGGCGCTTGGATCCACTGCTGTCTCGGTGACAGCCGCGTGCGTGGTCGGCGTCACCGCCATCAACATGAGGATGATCCCCACCATCGCCGTACCGAGCGCAAGCACCGTTGGGCGGTTCGGTCGTCGCCGCTGCCCCGCTTCGAGGATCGTCAACAGGCGCCCCTCGAGCTCGGAGGGTCGAGCCATGGCGACCGCCGCCAGCGACGACCACCGCGCACCCTGAACCTGATGCGCGCGAGCAATCTCGAGCAGATGGTCGGCATAGGCCGAGGCCTGGGTCCCATCCTGGACCACCGCCTCGTCGCAGGCCCGTTCACGTTCCAGACGGAGCGCACGCCCGGCGAGCCAGACCAGCGGATTGAACCAGTACAACGCACACGCAACCTGCGCCACGAGCTGCGACGCGCAGTCACGCCGCCTCACGTGGTTGAGCTCGTGCAGCAGTACCACGCGCTTCCGGGCGGCCGACCAGGTGGCACCGGCCTCCGGAACCAGCACCACGGGCCGAGCCCATCCCCAGGTCATCGGCACCGCCGTGTGTCTGCTACTCAGTATCCGAACAGGGCGGGTCAAACCGATCCTGCGGCCGAGCTCGGCAGCCAGGCGGTCCCACGCGCCGTCGCGCGGGCGTTCGGCGCGTCGGCCGATGCGCCGTGTGGCGAGGATACCGGCACCGATTCTGAGCAGCAGGACCACCACTCCGGTGATCCAAAGCCCGACCGCGAGCTGTGGCCACGACAGGACCGTGCTGGATCGGGACGGGACTGGCCGCTCCACGCCGGATCCCGGTGACGCGGTGGCGTCGAGCGAGCTGCCCGCGGCGCCAGACGCCGCCGGCGCCCTGCTCCGAGCTGTCGCGCCAACGGGCGCCGACAACACAGCTTCCGAGTCCTCGAGGGCATCTGCTACATCGCCCGCCATCTGGCTCGGCGTGGCCTCGATGGGACTCGAGATGCCCGACGGGCGCACGGCGGCCGGCACCTCGCCGGACGGTCGGGCGAACAGCCGTAGCGGCTGCGGCACCGGGAGATTGACAGTGGGCACGTAGCTGGAGCCAACCGGCAGCATGAGCGCGCCGCCGAGCGCGATGGCCCAGACCAGATGCCGCAGATGCGCCGACGAACGCCGGAGCGTGATGGCGATGGCGCCTGCCACCAGCAGCATGACCGACATCCGTAGCGTGGTCTCGACGAGCGCCACGAGCCAGGCGTCGGTGGGAACAGTGAAGAGACTAAGCTGATCCACGGCTACCGTCCTTCCTTCCGGGCCTTCTCGATGAGACCGGAGAGTCGATCGAGATCGCCTGCCGAGAGCTTCGAATGCGACATGTCGAGCAAAGCGGTCACCGCCTGCTCTGCCGAGCCATCGAAGAAGGTCCGCACTAGCTGCTTCAGTGCCGACCGTCGGGCTCGGTCACGCGCGACCGTGGGCCGGAACACGTAGCGGGTGCCCTCCTGGTCGTGACGGAGGTGCCCTTTGTCCTCCAGGATCCGCAGGTGGGCACGCACCGCCGAATAGCTCGGCGGGTCGGGCAGCTCGGCCAGCACGTCGGCCGCGGTCGCCTGGCCCAGCCGGTACACGATCTCCATGACTTGACGTTCGCGACGGGCGAGTTGGTTGTGCGACGGTCTGGGCATCCGTGTTCCTCTTCGATCACCAGTCATCGAGTTCGTGAGCGCCGTGTGCATGCCATGCTCAGTATGCTAAAAAACCAACAGTGCTGGTAAATTAGCACCTCTCCGACAGCGTGTCAAGGGGTGCGGCGAAGATTTCTGAAATGGGGCCGTCTCATTGACAATCCGCAGACGTTGGGGACATTCTCTTGTAGAGCATCTAGGAAGGCACGGGCAACCACGACGCAGGAGGACCTGTTGCAGGGCACGCTGGAACGGCTCCACCTGAAGGGCGACAGCGTCACCGCCCGAGGCAGCAAACTTTCCATCCCGCACTTCCGTCCAATCGGTCTGTCTGCCGGAACGGGGCGAGGCTTCGGGTGGCGACCGCGGTCGGATCATCGAAGAAGAGATAGGATGATGAGTGTCCGACAGTGCAAAGGAATGTTCACATGGTCGACATAGCTCGTCCCGACATCGCGCGCGCGAAGAAGGTTCGCCGGATCGCGTATGGCACCGGATTCGGCGTCTTGGTCATCCTGATCACCGTGGGTGTCTCGCGTCTTCAACCGGCGGCGCCGCGTGTGGAGATGGACACGGTTTTCATGGACACGGTGCAACGCGGCGAGATGCTACGAAATGTCCGCGGCACCGGCACGCTGGTGCCGGAACAGATCCGATGGATTTCCGCGATCACCAACAGCACGGTCGAAACGATACTGATCAGGCCGGGGGCCATCGTAGAGCCGGACACGGTCATCGTCGAGCTGAGCAACCCGCAGCTCGAGCAGAGCGAGCTCGACGCACGGTTACAGCTCGAGGCGGCACAGGCTCGGCTCGAGAGCCGGCGGGTAGAGCTGGAAAGCCAGGTGCTCACGCAGCAGGCGGGGCTTGCAACAGTCGAGTCGGAACTCAGCCAGGCGACCTTGCAGGCCGAAGCCGACGAAGAGCTCGCGACTGATGGACTGGTGTCGCAGATTCAACTGAGACAGTCGCAGTCCCGCGCGGCCGAGCTCGGTATACGGCACGAGATTGAGCAGCGGCGGCTTGCGATACAGACCGACTCGGTGAAGGCACAGATTGCCGCCGAGCAGGCGGAGGTGAACCGGCTGGAAACGATCTATCAACTCCGTAGAGATGAGGTGAACGACTTGCGCTTGACCGCCGGCGTCTCAGGCGTGCTGCAGGAGGTGCCGCT
>JASLOY010000165.1 GCA_030745255.1 Vicinamibacterales bacterium | reverse complement strand
CCTTCGGGACACGCCCTGCTGGGTCGTCTCCTCTGTCAACTCGATGATCTCCTGACTCATGGGACGATCACCTCCCTAGCTCTGCCGAAGTCCTCAAAGGCCGCATTTCACTGGTCGGCCCGGTATGCCGAATAACCGACGATATCACGTACCCACTTATTTGTCTCCGATCATTTGTGTGATTTTTTGCGCCGATTCGCGGGTCTTGCGCGCGGAATTGAACCGTCTTGTCAACGTGGTCAATCATCCCGCATCCGACCGCCGAAACGGCGCCGTTCGGTAGCCGATTTTACATCAATTTCCGCCTCCGTGGCCGCGTATTGACCTTCTCCAGCGCGGTGTCGGACCTGCGTTTCTGGCTGGTATTGGACGTACAATTCCCACACGCGCGATTCGCTGGTCAGCCGGGATCCCTGCCGTTCGACGAACAGACGTCCGATACATACTCCGGAGGTCTGAATCTGGGCATGGTCACACGGGACAATCGAGCTTCGGATCGGGGACGGGAGACATCGTGGCTCCCGACACAACGCGCGGCGAGGTACCGACTCGCACTTGTGCTGTTGGTCGTCTATGTTTGCTTGTTCAATGGTCTGACCGCGTTCGGCCTGGTCGGTCCCGACGAGCCGCGATACGCCAGCATCGCCCGAGACATGGCGGCCAGCGGCGACTGGGTCACTCCGCGCCTCCATGGAGAGCCCTGGCTCGAGAAACCGATCCTCTACTACTGGGTGGCCGCCGTCGGGTTTCGGCTCTTCAGCAACGGTGAGCTCGCGGCCCGACTCCCGTCTGTGCTGAGCGCTCTGATGACAATGCTCGCGCTCGCCTGGGTCGCCTGGCGATTCTATGGCCAGACCACCGCGGCCCTGTTCGCGCTGATCTTCCCATCGAGCATCGCGGTCCTCGCGTTCGCGCGTGCCGCCACACCGGACATGCTGTTCTCGTCGACACTGGCGCTTGCGTTAGCTGCCGCCGCGCCGCTGGTGCTCTCGAAACAGGTTCGTGCCGAATGGCCCTATCAGGCTGCCTTCGGTGCAGCGCTCGGTCTGGGCGTGCTGGCTAAGGGTCCGGCCGCCATTGTGCTCGGCGGTGGCGGTGTGCTGATCGGCGCGCTGCTGACGAGCCGGGGCGCACGCGCGCGGCGCCTGGCCGGACCCTGGGCACTCGCCAGTTTTGGTGTGGTCGCTCTGCCGTGGTACGTGCTGTGCTTGTTGCGCAACCCGGAATTCTTCCAGGTGTTCTTCGTGTCCCACAACGTCGAGCGATTCCTGACGCCGGTCTTCCAACACCAGCAGCCGTTCTGGTACTTCGGACCGGTGCTGCTGCTGGGCCTCGCCCCCTGGACGGCGGCCATCGTCGCGACCGTGCAAGAAGCGGCCGTCACGTTGACACGCCGGCCATGGTCGGGGTCCCGGTCGATCTTCTTTGCCAGCTGGGTCATCGTCCCCATAATCTTCTTCAGCCTGTCCCAATCGAAGTTGCCCGGCTACGTGCTGCCTGCTGTTCCGGCAGCCGCGATGCTGCTGGCGCACGCGCTGGCGGTGACGCTCGGACGCAGCCCGGCACGGGCTCGGACCCTCGGTCTCGGCACGGCGGCGGCGCTCGGCGCCATGACCCTGATCTTCCTCGTCGCGCCCGGGGTCGGGAGCGCCGGTGTCGAGGCCGGAGCGGTTCGACCGTTGGCCGTCGTGCTCGGCATCGCTGCCGTGGTGGCTGGCTTCGTCGGCAACCGTGGGCAACTCCAGACGGTTGTCGCAGTGTCGGCGCTGGGAGTGGCGCTCACGCTCTGGCAGCTAAACGCCTCGCTCCTGCCTCGGCTCGACCCGCTGATCAGCACACGCACCGCGGCCCACGATGTCGAGGATCTGGCCGATGGCGGGCAGGTCCACGCCTACGGGCTGCACCGCGCATGGCGCTACGGCCTCGAGTACTACCTGGGGCGGCAGATCCCCGAGTGGAACGGCCAGGCGCCCGGCGGGTCGACCGTCATCACCAACGATCGCGGCGTGCGGGCGATACAGCTGGATGGCGCCAGTCTCCAAGTCATCCGACGGGTCTCAGACGACGCGGTGCTGGTCCGAACCGACAGGGCCGGCGACCGACTCGCGCGCCGCCGGTAATCGGCCGCACCGAAGCACGCGGCGGACGACGCCCGCGAGTCGGAGGGCACGCCGGCATCGGCAATACGTCTCAACTTCCCCACGTGGCGACAACGCACATCCGGCTGGACCACCGCGCGGCAGATCGAATCTCTGAGTGCCGAACGGTAAATAGCTACCGTTGACTCCGCGCCGACCGCATCGCCGAGTCGACGCCCGAGTCGTCGGTCGGGTGCTGGTCTTTCACGCCGTACAGTCGCGGATTGTCGCGGGAGGATTCGATGGCAACGAGCATGTCGCGTCTGCTGACCTGCCCGACCACCCGACCGTCTCCGTCCACGACGGGCAGCTTGCGAAACGACCGGGTCAGAAAAATGTGCGCTATGTCGTACAGGCTGGCTGTTGGCGTGATCGACTCGGCCGGAGTGGTCATGTAGTCGCTGACCTTGCCGCGCGGCAGACCGTCGAGCGCCCCACCCATCAGCACCTTGAGACAGTCCCGTTCGGTCAACATCCCGAGCAGCGAGCCGTTGCCATCTACGACCGGCGCGCCAGTCAGCTTGCTCTTGAGCAGCCGTGCCATGGCGTCGTAGATGTCGCTGTCCGGAGAAAGGGTGGACTCGGATCGAGCCATGATGTCGGCTGCCGTGAAACTGCCCATAGGCACCTCCGATGGACGCGCACGAAACCCGGCGACACCGCAGTTGCCACCGGTCAGGCCGTCTAGCGCGGCGTGGTCACCGCGCCACCAAAGAACTTGCCGTCGACGCACTGATCCGAACGACAGTTGTTCTGAAACGGCGACCCAGACCCGACGAGGAGATCGGCGGTGTCGGGTCTTGGGATGAAGAATCGTGACGGGCCGAACGCCATGTCGGCTGGTGAATTGCCCGCCTTGTTGATGGCGTCCACTTTGGCGCCACGCGCCAGCAGGAACTCCACCATCTCGTTGTTGCCAAGCGCCGCCGCTCCATGCAGCGCCGTATAGCCACTATCGTCCACCGCGTTGACATCGGCGCCAATCTCCGCGAGGAAATGCACCGCCGTCATCCAGGAATCGGGCGCGTTCTGGCTGAAGTTGCCGCGCCAGCCGATGCCGGCGGCGACCATGAGCGGCGTGGTCCCGTCGAGGGTCGACAGGTCTGGGTTGGCGCCGGCCGCCAGGAGCTGCCGCATCGATTCGACGTCACTGGCCTGGGCCGCCCGCCAGAATGGGGTGGCGCCGGCCGGGTCGATCCAGAGCCGGTTGTGCGACGTCGGGCTGAACCAGAGGCCGCGCGCGATCCGCGCGTTCGGGTCGGCGCCGGCGTCGAGCAGCGCCTGGAGCAGCTCCACCGCGTCCACCTCTTCTTGGGCCGTGGGCGGATTGGGCGCCCACGACACCGGGGCGAACCGCATGTTGATGGTGGCGTAGAGTGGCGCCAGGCCGTCGATGTTGGCCAGGTTCGGGTCTGCGCCGGCGTCGAGCAGATCCTTCGCCAGCGTGTAGTGCCCGTTGGCGATCGCGATGACCATCGGGCTCGAACCCTCGCTCCCGGCCACCTGATCTATGTTGGCGCCGCTCTCGACCAGTGCGCGCACTGCCTCCCGGTGGCCGTCCCGCGCCGCAAACAGCAGAGCCGTCATCCCACCCATCACCGAGTTGGCACCCGGGGCGCGGGGCCGCCTCGTCGGCACCGGGTTGCCATCGTTGTCGAACCGCGGCTCGATCATCGAGACGACCCACGACGTCAGCCCGGTATGGGCGCCATGCTCGACGAGCAGCCTGATCACGTCGGCCCGGTTCTCCCACGCGGCAAACATCAACGGGGTCTGGCCATTCGCGGTCTCGCGGGCATTGACGAACGCACCGTGGTCGAGCAAGACGCGGACCGCGTCGACGCTCCCTGATGTAGCGGCCGCCATCAGCGGCGTCGCACCAGTTGATGTTGGAATATTGACGTTCGCCCTCGCGGCCACGAGCGCCTCGATCATGGCCGCATTGCCGTCGCTCGCCGCCAGCGACAACGGCGTGATCGCCCCAATGCGCGTCGTCGCGGTAACATCGGCCCTTGCCGCAAGGAGCAGTTGCGCCAGCGTGTCGTCGCCGCGGAAGGCCGCCCAGTGCAGCGCGGTCATGCCGTCACCCTGCGCCGCGTTCACATCGCCGCCATCGGCGAGCAGTGTGCGGACCGCCTCCACGTCGCCATTCATCGCGGCAGCGGCCACCGGCGCGTCAGCGGCCCGCGCCGCCGACGCCGTCAGCAAGACCGCGACGATGGCACCCACCCGACTGATGCTGAGCTTGACCCTCATAGTGCGGTTCCTTCGGCGTCACTCACCAGAAATAACGCATCAGCTTCTGCGATCGAACGGAGTGCTTCCGAATGACGGCGAAGCCCTCCAGGTTCCTTCTGACTTCTGCCTTCTGACTCCTGACTTCTTCGGAGCCATCGCTAGATCGCAATCTCTCCGTTGCTGGCGCCGATGCTGTCGATGTCGACACCCAGCCTGTGCAGCATCGTCAGCAGCAGGTTGGCCATCGGCGTGCCGTCCTCGCATAGCACGTGCCGGTTCCCCTCCAGTTGCCCATTCGCGTGACCGGCGAGGAAGAGCGGTACCCGTAGATGGTTGTGGACGCTGCCATCGCCCATCGGACTGCCGTAGAGCACCATCGAATGGTCGAGCAGACTGCCGTCGCCGTCCGGCGTGTTCTTCAACCGGTCGATGAAGTAGGCGACCTGGTCGATATGGAACTCATTGAGCTTGGCGAACTCGGCCAGCTTATCCGGTTTGTTGCCATGGTGCGACAACGAGTGGAACGGGGTCTCGACCTCACTCTCGGTGTAGACCCGAGAGCTGACGTCCCGACCCATCTTGAACGCCGACACGCGCGTGACGTCGGTCGTGAACGCCAGCACCTGCAGATCGAACATCATCCGGACATGGTCGGTCCAGGCGTCCGGCACGCCAATCGGCGCCTCGGGCAGGTCGAAGCCGCGCCGCGTCGCATTCTGCCGTTCGACCATCTGAATCCGTCGCTCGATCTCCCGCACGTCCTGCAGGTAGTCGTCGAGGCGGGCACGGTCGGCGGCGCCCAGATCCCGTTCCAGAACGGCGACCTTCCCCAGGATTGCGTCGAGGATGCTGGCGTTGGCGCGGCGCCGGCTCAGCCGCTGCTCGGGCGTCGCGCCGTCGCCGAAGAGCCGCTCGAACGCCACGCGCGGATCCCGCTCCATCGGCAGCGGCGTAGTCGGGGACGCCCAGGAAATGGTATTTGCATAGACACAGCTATAGCCATAGCCGCAGGCCCCGGTGAGCGACCCAACGTCCTCGACACACAGCTGGATCGAAGGCAACGGCGTGTCCTGCCCGAACGCCTGCGCGTAGAGCTGGTCTACCGACGTGCCATTGTAGATGTCGGCCCCCTCGGTCATCTTCGCATGCGCCGAGGTGAGAAACGCCGCCGACGAGCGGGTGTGGTCGGCGCCAGCCTCCGCATCGCTCTGAGCCGTTGCCGGCGCGATGTCGGTGTGGCTGACGACGGTCACGTAATCGCGGTGCGGCCCGAGCGCGCGCAGAATCGGCGTCGTCTCGAAATTCCGTCCTACTGTCTTCGGGGACCAGTAGTGCAGCCGGGTACCCTCCCCGGTGCTCCCGGCCGACCCGTGTACCATCTCCAGGGCCGCGAAGCGCGTGCGCGGCTGCGCCGCCGAACCGCGCATCGGCGTCTGGGCCGGCATCATCGCCTCGAGCCAAGGCAGCGCCAGCGTCACACCGACGCCACGCAACGCCGTCCGTCTCGATATGTGCTTCCTGGTGATGTACATCCTCTCTGTCTCCCTGCGCCACAGAAACTATTGCTGTGCGACGCTCTCGGTCTCGGTCGCCGCATCCACGCGCCGCATCTGAAACGGTGTGCTCGTCACCACACCCATGACATACGCGGACAATCGATGGTCCTGCCGTTCCGCGTCCGCAACAATTGCCCGCACAGCCGGCATGTCGTAGGGCTGAAACACCCGCCCGGTGGCATACATCAGCAGATTTCGTGTGAAGTTGGTCAGGAACAGATCGTCGTTGGCCAGCAGGAATCGCCGCAGGGCGACCGGTCCGTCCACCGCCGTGCCGTCATAGAGCGTGCCCGACGGGTCGACCGGGAACCCGCTGTCTTTCGTGCGCCACGAACCCACAGCGTCGAAGTTCTCCAACGAGAAGCCGATCGGGTCTATGACACTGTGACAGGCGGCGCAAAACGCGTTTGCCCGGTGCGCCTCCATCCGCTCGCGGACCGACAAAATCCTGTCCGCGGTCTCGTTCTCCTCGAGCGGGGGCACGTTGGCGGGCGGCTTGGGCGGCGGCGTGCCGAGCAGAACACTCAGGATCCAGGCGCCCCGGATGACGGGCGACGTGCGGTTGGCGACCGAGGTCAGTGTCAGCACGGCGGCCTGCCCCAGCAGCCCGCGCCGCTGCTCGTCGGCGATCGTCACGCGCCGAAACCGCGACCCCACGATGTTCGGAATCCCGTAGTGCGTCGCCAGCCGCTGGTCGACGAACGTGTAATCGGCCGTCAGCAGATCGAGCAGGGGCCGATCTTCCCGCACGATGCTGTCGAAGAACAGCTCCGTCTCCCGCCGCATCGACCGGTTCAGATTCTCGTCCCAGTCGGGGAACAGAAAGACATCGGGATGCGCATCGCGCAGGTTCTGCAAGCGGAGCCAGTGGGACGCGAAGTTGGCCGCGAGCGTCTCGGATCGCGGATCGGCAAGCATGCGGCGCACCTGGCGCTCGAGCTCAGACGGATCGGACAGCCGCCCCTGCTCGGCTGCCGCGAGCAGCGGCTCGTCGGGAATGCTGCTCCACAGGAAGAACGACAACCGTGACGCCAGCTCAAGGTCAGTGACCCGATGACTCGCACCGGCATCCAGACCTGCAGGTGTACGCTCGAAGCGAAAGACGAACTCCGGGTCGGCGAGAATCGCCTGCAGCGCCGTCCGAATGCCCGACTCGAAATCTCCTTCGGCGCGACCGGTCTCATACAGCGCCAGAAGATGCAACAGATCCGCCTCGGTGATCGGACGTCGGAACGCTCGCCGCGCCAGCCGCGCGATGATCTCGTTGGCGCACGCGCGCTCGTCTTCTTCAGACTCGGCGGCGGTGGCAGGCCGACACGAGAAGACGCGCCGTCGTGTGGGACCCTCGCTCACCCCGGTGACGGTGTACGGGCCGTCGATACCGAGATTGCGCAGGTGCGGCAGCCCGGTGAGACCGGGGAAATGCCCGGTCGACAGATCGGCCAGTGCCCGCTCAAACGGCATGACGAAGTCCTGCACCGGACCGGCGGCCCGCTGGATGAACGCGGCCGAGATCGTGTGCGGGCCAGCCGCAATCCGGATCGGCTCGGTCCGCAGGTCTTCAGTCGTCTTCAGCTTCCGGTCGAAGTCGAGCAGCGCGACCCGCTCGCCGTTCACCGCGATCTCGATCTGCTCCCCCTCGGCCGGTATGTTGTCGCCGAAGATCGGGCCGAT
>JASLOY010000164.1:5366-7615 GCA_030745255.1 Vicinamibacterales bacterium | reverse complement strand
GGGACGCTGACCGAAACGCTGGCCGCGATCGAGATGGCGAAGCGGGCCTCCTACACGGCCGTCATCTCGCACCGATCCGGTGAAACCGAGGACACGACCATCGCCGATGTGGCCGTGGCGACCAACGCGGGACAGATCAAGACTGGGTCGCTCTGCCGCACCGATCGAACCGCCAAGTACAACCAGTTGCTGCGCATCGAGCACCGGCTCGGGCGCCGGGCGCGCTATCCTGGCCCCAAAGCGTTCTACAACCTGCCGGGGTTGCCCGTCTGATGGAGGCTCACGCAGCCAATGGATCTGGTTTGGTGGGCCTGGATGGGGTGGTGTGTCGACTAGCAGTCCGTGGTAAAACCCTGCGTCGCACGGAGAACGACGATGCGCCCGGCCAGCAAGGCGCGCCGAGGGAGAATACCGGCCTGTATTCGACCGAGAAGCAACGCCGGTGTCCGGGATGCAGCGCCGTTCGAATGCAGCGGGGCTTTTACCACGGGCTGCTAGGCGTGGGGTCCGCGCTGGTGCTCGCGGTCTGCCTGCTGGTGGCGCTGCTGGCGTGGCCATCGGCGGCGGCAGCGCAGTCGGCCGACGCCACGGAGGTCGAGCAGCAAGGCGAGCCTCCCACGACTCGCCAGGAGATTCTGCAGCGGCAGCGTGAAGAAAAGCGGACCCAACTGACGCCCTACAGGGTGTCTGACGCCGAGGCCCGGGTCAGCCGCCTGGAGACCTTCCGCCTGCCGCGTCGCATCTTCGCGAAGGGGTTCGGTGGGTTCCGTCCCGTCGTGGGCGGCATGCCGTCGGGGTCCGGGTTCGTCTTCGGTGGCGGCTACATCGCCGGTTACAATCACGAGCTCATCCAGTTCACCGCCAACGCGCGCTATTCGACTCGTGGCTATCGTAGCGTCGACACCGGCATCATCTTTCCAACCCCGGCAAGCCAACTCCCGGTGCAGGCACACGTCAAGGCGGAGGTGCGAGACCTCACGTCGCTGCGGTTCTTCGGGCTGGGTCCCCAAAGCAGCGCGTCCGGCCGGTCGACCTACGGTCTGGAGGACCAGTCGCTCGAAGCCGGAGTGACCGCCACCGCTACCCGGTTCGTGGAGCTGGGCGCGGTTGCGCGCTGGACGAACGCCGAGGTAGGCCCCGGCACGTCCGGCGCGAGCCTCGAAGAGCGGTTCGATCCGCTGCTGACACCCGGGTTCGGCACCACGACCGACTATCTGGTCTATGGCGGGCATCTGACGCTGCAACTCCGCGATGCACATGTCAGTCCTTCGGCAGGGGTGTCGATCGGCGTCGAGGCATCGCGGTACGACGATCGGGGCAGCGGTCTCTATGATTTCACCCGCCTCGTCGGGGATGTGCAGACGCAGATACCGCTGGGATACCGCAATCGCATCCTGGCGCTCCGGGTCCGCAGCTCGAACTCGGTGGGCGAGAACGGCGGCGCGGTCCCGTTCTATCTGATGGAGACGATTGGCGGCGCCAACTCGATTCGCGGGTTCCGTGAATACCGATTCAGGGGCGGACGGAATCTGGTGGTGAACGCCGAGTATCGCTGGGAAATCTGGACCTACGTCGACTTCGCGTTGTTCTACGACGCGGGGAAGGTCTTCTCCGATGCCGACGAACTCAACTTCCAGGACATGTAGTCCGGCTACGGGTTCGGCATTCGCGGGCACGCCCCGGGGGGGATGGTGCTTCGGTTCGATTTCGCCCGCAGCAATGAGGGCTTCAAGCTGCACATCGGGGGGGGGCCGAGCTTCTGATCATGTCCGGAAGTCAGAATTCAGAAGTCAGAAGTCGGAAGACGACCCGGCGAGCGGCTGCGTGCGTCATCACGCTAGTCATTGGGGTGGCGCTACTGGCGGCTGTGCCCCGGGCGCAGGAGCGGAAGTTCTACCCGGACGATCCGTTGGTCGCCGACAACGACAAGCTCGACGTGCCGGACGAGCCGGCCGAGATTGAGCTCAGCGATCTGTTCGACCGCTTCGGTCACATCATGGCCGACCTCGGTGATGCGACTCGGGGCGAGGCGCAGAACGCGAACACGCTCGACGAGGTGCCCGACAGCTCCTGGTTCACGAACCGACACGGCGTGCAGCGGATGTCGAGGGCGGCGATGGTGCCCGAGACCCGGCGCTTTTCGATGGACGGGTTATCGGGGATCGCCCCCATGCGCTCCCTGTGCAGCGCCTCGATCCCCGCCATGCGCGCCTGGGCCTCGTCTTCGAGGAGCAGGTCGAGGGAAGCCA
>JASLOY010000164.1:0-5356 GCA_030745255.1 Vicinamibacterales bacterium | reverse complement strand
GCCGTGGCGCGTGTTCCGGAGCAAGATCGGCGGGCTCACTCCTGGGTTCCAGATCATCGACGGTCGCGGCGACCGCTATGTCATCAAGTTCGACCCGGTGGGTGTCCCCGAGCTCAGCTCCGCCGCCGAGGTCATTGCCACCAAGCTCTTTTACGCCATCGGCTATAACGTTCCGGAGAACTTCATAGTCGCCGTCGATCCCGAGGCAGGTCTGACGGTTGAGCCGGGAACGATGCTCGAAGACGAGTTCGGGGATGAGACGGCGCTGACGCGCGGGCAACTGCGCCGCCGGCTACGGTTGGTGCCCAGGCTGGGCGACGGCCGGGTGCGCGTGACCGCCAGTCGGTATCTCTCCGGGCGTCCCATCGGCCCGTTCCGCTATTACGGCACCCGCACGGACGACCCGAACGACGTCATCCCACACGAGAACCGACGGGAGCTGCGGGGCCTTCGCTTGTTCGCGGCCTGGACCAACCACGACGACACGCGCGCTCACAACACCCAGGACAGCTGGGTCGAGGTGGACGGACGCCACTATATTCGCCACCACCTGCTCGACTTCGGATCGACCTTTGGGAGCGGCAGCGTCGACCTGCAGCTGCCGAATCTGAGCTTTCACTACTGGCTCGATCCGGATGAGGTGAAGCGGAACCTCGTCAGCTTCGGGCTGCGCACGCCCAAGTACCGGACGGTCAACTGGCCGAGTTTTCCGGAATACGAATCAGTGGGGCGCTGGGAGTCGGAAGCGTTCGAGCCGCAGGAGTGGAAGAACGATTATCCGAATCCGGCGTTCGTCCGGATGACCGACCGCGATGCGTTCTGGGCGGCCAAGATCATCATGCGGTTCACACCCGAGGAGCTGCTGGCCATCGTCGAGACCGGGCAGCTGAGCGACCCGGAACAACAGCGATACTTTCACCAGGTGCTTGTCGAACGACAGCTCAAGAGCGCCCGCTACTACATGAACCGGGTGAACCCGATTGACGAGTTCGAGGTCGACGCCGACGGGCTGCGTTTCGTCAATCTCTCCGAGCGGTATGGGTTCGCCGAATCGGGGACAACCTACGAGGTGGCGTGGTCGGTCTACGACAATGGCACCGACCGGGTGCGGAGCCTGACCGATTCCGCGACCCAGGGCGCCACGACGGTTCGTCTACCGGCCGACCCCAGTCTCGCAGGCGATGCCTATCTGATGGCAGAGATCCGGTCCGTCCACACGGACTTCCCGGCCTGGTATGAGCCGGTGCGAGTCTATCTGCGACCCTCCGGCGCGACCTACGATGTCATCGGGATTGAGCGATAGGCAGGATGGCGCAGCCCTCTCCGGGTCGTCTTCCGACTTCTGCCTTCTGACTTCTGCCTTCTGAGGGCACTCGCCCTTATTGCACCGTCTGCAGTTGGTTGTCCACCCGCAAGACCCCCTGCGTGTTGCGGACGATCCGCTCCATCTCTCGAAACTCGATGTCGCCCTGTACGTAGCCGACCAGGGTGACCACGCTCCGCTGCACGATGATGTGAAACGGCGGGTTGGCCTGCGAGCCGAACCGCTGGAAGTGACTGCTTCTGAAGACATTCTGCGCAATGGCGCGCCGCAGGTTTTCGTCCCCTAACGACGGCGTCATCGTCTCGATCTGGTTCTGGACGTCCTGCACGCCCGGAATCTTCGCGACCCGCTCGAAGAGATCGTCCGCCTTGTCCTTGTCCGGTGTCACCTTGCCAAGCAGTGTGACCTCTCCGCCATTGATCATGCCGTCGAGATAGTCGAAGATCGTGTAATACGGGTAGCGCTGCATCACCTTCGCGACCTCTTCGGCCAGCTTCTGGTCGCTCTCGGCGGGTGGAATCTCGATCTCACTGACTACGGTCTCGACCCCGTCCACGTCGAGCGCCTTTCGGATCGCCTCGCTCTTCAACCAGAAGGTCTCGAGCTCTCCGGTCAGGGTGACCTCGCTGCCTGCGACCGCTAGGTCGAGACGCCGCAGGTCGCGTTCCCCACGAAGCTCCTCCCGCACGCCGCGCTCGATCTGGGTCGCGGTCTGCGCCGCCAGCGGAAATGCCGGTACGCCGAACCCGCACACGACGATCAGGGTGATGACGGCCGTGGATGCGTGACGCTGCATGGGGGGTCTCCTTGTATGTTCGCTATCTCTCAGTTTGTATCACACCTGCGGCCGGTCCGGGCGCATCGGGAGGTCGGAGTCCACTGTCGCGCGCCACGCAAGGCCTGGCTGGCTATCGGTCGTGCTTCCCGAACGCGGCGCTGAAGATCTGCTGGAGCAGATCGGGGCGCTGTCCCAGCAGGTCGAACAGGTCGTCGCGGTCGATGCGGAGCGCCACACCAGCCTCGGCGACCGTCAAGCGCCGCGGTTCCGGTCCGGTGGCGCCCGCCTCGGTGCCGGCGAGCGCCTCGTTCATGCCGACGACGTCTCCCGCTTCGGCCCGCAGCGGGACCATGGACCCATCGGGCGCTTCGAGCAACACCGCTCCCGAGAGCACGATGCACACCACCGGGGGGTCGGCCTCCCCGGAGAGCACCGCTCCCTCGACGAGCTCGACCTGATGGGCGATCGCAGCGAGGTGTCGCATCTCGGTGGCGTTGACCCTGGAGAAGATTGAGAGGCGCTGCAGTGCCAGCACCTTCTGGATCGGAGTAAGCGGTCCGGCGGTCAGCCCCACGATCTCCTCTGCCGCTTCGCCCTTCATGACCGAGCGCTCCCCACCCTGCGGGCCGCGCCCCGCCAGCGTGCGGAAGAACCCCTGCACGAGGTCGGTGTTGTCGGCGAGCAGCGTGCCCATCACCTCGCTGGACAGCCGCAAAGAGACGCAGGGCTCGAGCGTCTTGACGGTGTGGGGCATCAGACAGCCATTGAGCAGCTCCTCGAAGCCGAGCGTGGCCGGTGGCGTAATCTCGCTCGGGACGGCACGCCGCGCAGTCGCCACGACACGGCCGTCGAGCAGCACGTGCAGGTTGTCCGGCACGGCGCCCTCGTGCAACAAAGTCGAGGCCGCCTCGTGCCGGACCTGGTGGCCGGCGCCGGCGATGCGGAACAGCTCGTCGACCCCGACCGACGCGAACATCGGCAGATCGCGGAGCCGGCTCACGAGCGCCGCGGCCGGCAGCGGTTCGAGCCACAGCTCGCGACGGCGGTCGCTGGTCAAGCGCCGTGAAGCCAGCGTCCAGGAGGCAGCCTCGAACACATACCAGTCTTTCGGGTCGCGATGGGCGAGCACGAACTCGACGTCTTCCGTCAGGCTCCAGAGCTCCTTTTCTCGAACGAGGTCGATCGCGGCGGCGGCCACCACCTGATCGTCGTCGTTGATCAGCTGGAGCAGCGTTTCCTCGACGTCTCGTGGCCGGGTCTTGAGAAGCAGGTTGCCCCGACGCACCTTTTCGTCGAGTGGCATTTCCTCGAGCACCGGCATCAGCCGGCTGCGGAGCTGGCTGGCCAGGATGTTGTCCAGATACTCGTAGGCGCTGGACCGAGACCGGGCATCGCCGTGTTCGGTCGCCCACCGCGCTGCGGCGATGTCCTTCCAGGGATAGAGCAGCCCGAGGAGCCGGTAGATTCGATCGACACTGCGACCGAGCTTCTGTTCCAGGGTAAGCGCCAGAACCGATTCGACCGGGAGCCCGGCGTTGACGAACAGGTTGTGATGGAGGCTCAGCCAGTTGAAATAGCCGCGCCCTTCCTTCAGGGCGAGGGCTTCGATCGGCTCCGCCCTGAACGCCAGGTCCGGTCGCTCGCGGCTCAGCTTCTCGATCGCCGAGAGCACCTTGTAGCGCAGGAAGCCGTCCCGTTCGCCCAGCCCCGCGATCAGCAGGTCCATGGACGCCTGAGACGGGATACGCGCCAGCGTAGCCGGGATGTGTCGTCGAACCCAGATGTCCTCGTTGGCGTCCCGCAGGAAGTGGCCGAGCATCTCCACCGCGGACTCACCATAGCCAACCAGGGTTTCTCTTGCGCCGCTCTTCAGCTGCCGGTTGCCGAGCAGCGAGATAAGCAGATGGCGGCAGGCGGCGCCCCCCACATGCCGAATCGCGGCGGCCAGATCCTCCCGCACTTGCGGGTTGCTTTCCTCGGCGGCGGCGGCCAGCGACGAGAGGGCGTTGTCGGCCGCCTCCTCGTCTTCTCGACGGCCACTTTGCGACAGCGCGACCGCGGCGGTCGCCACGATGCGCGGGTCGCTGTCGGTGAGCAGTGAGCGGGCGAGCCCTGTCGCATCCCGGTCCTGGATGCTGGCCAGCGCGCCGATGGCGTTGGCCCGGACGTCCGGGTTCTCGTCTTTGATCATCCCCTGGATCGCCGGTGCCCATCGCTTGGCGATATCGGGCCGCGCCGACCCGAGTGCCGCCAGCGCCCGCGCGCGCACGGCGCCCGACTCGTGATGCAGCAGCAACGGTGTGACGAGGTTCCGCTTGTCTAGCGACTCGAGCACGTCAATGGCATACAGGATCCGCTGCTCGTCCGGGTGCGCGAGCTCTTCGACGAGCGTCTCGACCGTCGCCAGATCGGCGACGTTGAGGCTGACCTGATCCGCCTGCACTTGACGAGTTTCAAGGCTTCGTCTGAACGAACTGAGGTACTCGCGCTTGGCTCGAATCGCCATGAAGAACCACACGACGACCAGGGTGAGCGTGACGAACGTCAGCTGCCGCCATTCGATGCTGAAGCCGCGGGGTTGAATCAAGACCAGCAGTACCAGTGCCCCGATCCCTTTGGCGAAGCGGTCCACTGTCACATCGACGAACTGCTTGGCGCGATACTTCACGTCAGATGGCAGCGGGAGGAACAAGATTTCTCGCGTGGTCTTGTCGACCGTGTAGCGCAACGCACGATCGAGCACACTGGCGAACGCAGGTGCCCAGAGAATGGGGACGGCCAGAATGATCCCGCCGCTGAGCGTGAGGCTCGCAGGGAGAATGAGCAGAGCAAACCCGATGCCGAGGTAGCGATGGATGCGGCTCGTCAGCCAGACTTGGATAATAAACCCCGCCAGCGAGAGATAGAACCTCACCCCGGCGAGGAAGGCGGTGACCGAGTCACCTTCATCGATGAACTCCTCGGTGGCCATGATCAGCTGCTGGTCGAGGATCTTTGCGCCCACGGCCGCAAAGCTGATCAGCAGCGCGATGAGCTGCAACTGTTTGGAGCGCCGGAGTAGTTGGATGGCTTCTCCGAACCCGACACCATCCTCCTTCCCGGAGACATCGGCCGCCCCGCGTCCCTCCGGCTTCTGCGTCCGCACGATCGAGGAAACCAAGAAGGCACAGACGACGAGAACACCCGCACTGACGAGCAGTAATGTGTTGGTGCCAACCCTCTGGGCAATGAGCGCCGTGAGGCCCGACCCGGTC
>JASLOY010000163.1:268-7679 GCA_030745255.1 Vicinamibacterales bacterium | reverse complement strand
TTCAGCGGATACCCCGTCTCGTCAAGCAGCCACGCCGGCGCACGGGACCACCTCCGATACACCTCATGCCGCAGCGATGACAGGACCGAACAAGAACCGCTAGGAAAATAGGGGAACTTCGTGAGGGCCACAGCGGGGGCCACAGGAACCAATAGGAACCCTTAGGAACGCGCAGGGGCCACGAAAAGGGCCACAGCGATTTGGAGGAAGCCCGTCAGCGATGGCGGGCTTCCTTGTCACTGGCAACCTTTGGGATTTCTCCCGCTCATCCTGCGGTCATCCAAGAACTGCTCTGCCGTCGATGCAGCAGGGTGGGGCGGCCCGCCCTGGGGAAACTCGTATATGAACCTTAGTAACGTCTCGATCCGTTAGAGGAGAACAAATGAGTGCAGCGCGCTACTGTAGCTCGATTGAGGTGACGTCAATCATCCCGTCCTTGCCAACAACCGTGGTTCCAGGCCCGCCCCCGTCCTCGGTAAACTCGCCCGTCGCCCTGACATTCTTCCCGACAAATTCGAGGAGCTGTGCGTTTTCGTCGTTGGTCATCTCCCCGATGATTGAGATGATCTCTTCGTCCGCAGTCAGGATTCCAAGGGGGGCACCACCCTGCGCGCACCTCAGCGCGCACTCAGCGTGGTCCGCACCGACGGCATTCCCACCCATTCGCGCATAGCAGTTCATCTCGATGAGCTCGCCCGTCACCGTCCTGGTCTCACCCCCGGCGAGCATCGGGACCGCCAGCGAGACCACGAACACAGCCGCTGTCAGCAAACAGATGGAGGAGCTTCGCATGATCATTAACCTCCCTGAGAGAGATCGAATGTGTGACCCCGGACCTCGTCGCACCGACTGGCTATCGCGCCGGCGAGAAGTCGGTCGGGGTCATGATGACCGACTCGACATTACGCACGAGCGAGCTGTCCGCCGCCGATCGACCCCGGTCCAGCGAATCGTTGGCCACGTCGACGCTCTCGTGCTCCAAGAAGTGTATCACCGTGTCCTCCGACAGCGGGCGATCAACCGGCACCCAGAAGCCGATGGCTCGAAACTCGTCTCCGAGCAGCCCACTAGGATAGAAGCCGCATCGGACCACCTCCGATACACTGGGAAGGTGCTGTCAAGTTGACGAACTCTACGAGGGGCTCGGCCCGGTATCGTCGGGCTCGCCCAGATGTCAGCAGGCACAGGTCACCTCATCCCAGACGCGGAACGAGCGCGTTCTGAGCAAGCGGTGGTGCACAGCTCGGAGCAGGTGGCGGCCAATACGAAAGAGGTTCTGGACGGGTCCGTGCACCGCGAGAAACCGTTGCGCGTGCGCGGCTGATTTGAACCGGCGCATCTGTTGCTCCCGCAGCCGGGTCGATTGGTGGGAGACCTCCGCCCGATTGTTCGCGTACTGGTTCGTACAGTGGACCACGGACGGCATCACTATGCGGTGCGCCGCCGAGTAGCTGCGTAACTTGTCCGTGATCAGCCGCCGCGGCTCGCGGCCTTGACCCTTCAACAGCTTGCGGAAGAACCGGGCTGCCGCCCGCCGATTGCGCCGGGACTGCACGAGAATATCGATCACATCGCCATCCTCGTCTACGGCACGCCACAGATATTTCCGCCGCCCCTGGATCTTCAGGAAGAGCTCGTCCAGGAACCACGTGTCGCCCATTCGTCCTCGTCGTCGCCGCAGCGTGCGCGCATATGCCGGCCCGAAGGTCCCGCACCACCGCCGAATGGTTTCGTAGGTCACGGTGATACCGCGTTGGGCGAGCAGATCCTCGACGTCTCGGAAACTCACGCCGAATCGATGGTAGAGCCACACTGCGTGACTGATGATCTCGGGCGGGAAGCGGTATCCGTGGTAGCTGGGTACGTGGCTGTTCATCGGCCTACACTGCCAGCTGCCCCTCAACTTGACAATGCCCTCCGTCTCTCGACGCGGGCCACGGTCCAGAGTCCGCGAT
Organism: Vicinamibacterales bacterium; assembly: GCA_030745255.1. Lineage (GTDB taxonomy): Bacteria > Acidobacteriota > Vicinamibacteria > Vicinamibacterales > UBA8438 > NP936. The sequence continues at coordinate 5,724 of JASLOY010000163.1, read as the reverse complement.
CGGACGATCAAGCGCGTTAGGGCACTCGGACGTCGACGATGGCAGAAGGAGTCGGGTTACCACCAGCAGGCCCGCGTCGAAAACGCATTCTTCCGGTACAAGTCGATCATCGGCGATGGTCTTCGAGCCTGGGCGCCAGGCGGGCAGGTGGTCGAAGCGTCGCTCGCGTGCCAGGTCCTCAATCGAATGACTGAGCTTGGTCGACCAGAGTCGTACAGTATCGGACGGTAAACGGTTTGCATTCGGTAGGGGCGCTGCGCGTTGGCACCGATTCACGCACCAACGCCACATGCAGCAAACATCGTGTGGCCCGGCTCATGCGGGAGAACGGCTTACGCGCTCAACACGGCTATAGAACGTGGCGCTGGTCGGTCAGCATCCTGGCCTTCGCCATCGACCTCCCGAGCTGCGACCTCCGTCTCCGGTCCCGCCGTTGAAGCGCTCCGAGGCGTACGGGTAATTGTCTCCCACGACGCCACCGTCACACTCGCCGGCCGGCGGGATGACCCAGTCGCAACCGGGCGTGTTCTCGGGGCCATTGGTCCAGCACTCGACGAGCTCTTCATAGTCAGCTGCTAGCGAGCCGGGGTCGTGCGGTGGCATGTGCTCGTTGGGGTCCCAGTGGTCCCCCGTGTACTCCGCGACGGTCTCCATGCCGATGCGATGGCACCCGAGACACCCGTTGCCGTCGATGTGGATGGTCCGCATGTCCCACTCCGGCCCTCCCACGACGTAGTACGGCGGGTTTGGACCAGGAATGACCGGAATCACCGGTTGGCGTGGGTCTTCGGGCAGACGAGCGCTCTTGATCCAGGGATTGTGGTTGAAGGGATCCGCCTGGTGGCACCGCACACACTGGACCCCCGGGACGACATAAGCCTGATCGAACCCCGGCTCGTCGGGCCCGGGAAGCACACCGAGCAGCCGGTTGGTCTCGTCCACATGAGTCCAGGGACTGTTGTCGCCCGACTCGAAGAAGCAGGTGGCTCCGGTCTCGTAGTTGTAGCCGATCAGCTGGACGGAATCGGGCACATCGTACTCGGCCGTGTCGCGCCCGTCGTGGCGGCAGAAGCTGATCCACACCGTGTCCGGTTTGGGTGTTCCATCGGCGTTCCTGCCCTGGTAGCGCTGCAGGCTCGAGCCGGGCATGCAGTCGCCGACCTGGAGGCTGGCTTTGTCGCATTCGTGGAGGCCCGGGTCTTCGAACACCTCTACGCCATCGACGGTGATGGGAATCAGTACGCCTGCACCGCAATCGACGGTCGGCGCGACCCCCAGCTCCAGCTCGCACATCGCGGCATAGGCTCGAGCACTGGCCGGCATGGGCTCGCAGTCTCCGCCCGGGATACATTCGCCGGAGGAGGGCTGGGGGGCGCTTTGACCAGTGGCGCCCTCGCCGAAGATGGCGAACGTGCAGAGCCCCGCCAGAGCGACGTATCGTCTGAGGTGTTCTCGACATCTAGTCATCGTTCTCCTCTATCGAGCGACGCATCGGGGGCCGGACGCAGTGTACAGTCGATCGAGCCCCTGCCCCAGCGGCACTGTCAACTTGGCGAGGTCAGTGCACTTCTCTGCCTCGAAACGGAGCGTCGGCGCTCGGTCACCAGGCGCAGGTGACCGCATTCCAGACCTGACACGCCCGCCTTCGCAACAACCGATGGTAGAGCCAGACGGCGTGACTGATGATCTCCGGAGGAACTCGATATCCACCGTAGCTGGGCGACTTGCTCGGAATCCGCCTACTCTGCCACCTGCGGGCTCAACTTGACAGATCTTCGACGGGTCGACGCAAGTCAGGACGAGCGCCAGGCTACCCCAGCCGCAACGGCATATCGCGCAGCCGCTGACCCGTCAGGACGAACAGGGCGTTCGCGACGGCGGGCGCCACCGGTGGCACCCCGGGCTCGCCGAGCCCGCCGACCGGCCCGCCCGAATCGACGAACGAGACGTTCACCCGCGGGGCCTGCGCCAGCCGCACCATGTTGAAATCGGGGAAATTCCGGTTCTCCACCGCGCCGCCACGCACCGTGATCTCGTGGAACAACGCCGCCGAGAGCCCGAAGTTGACCCCGCCCTGGATCTGCGTCTCGGCCTGCTGCGGGTTCACGACCAGGCCGCAGTCGACCGCCGAGTCGACCCGATAGACCCGGATCGTCCCGTTCTCGATCCCCACCTCGGCGACATGCGCGACGATCGAGCCGAACGACTCGACGATCGCGATGCCGCGCGCGCGGCCCTCCGGCACGGCCGTGCCCCACCGGGCCATTTCGGCCGCCCGCTCGAGCACCGCCTTGTGCCGCGGCTCCTCCTCGAGCAGACCCCGCCGGAACTCGAACGGATCGCTGCCGGCGGCATGCGCCATCTCGTCGATGAACGACTCGGAGAAGAAACCGTGTTGCGAGGCGGCGACCGAACGCCAGGAGCCGGTGCGGAGATGCACCGGCGCCGTCACCGCCTGGATGTCCTTGTCCTCGATGCCGTAGGGCGGGTCCGCCTCGAGCGCGTCCGCCATCCCGCCGGTGAAGCGGCTCGCCCAGCGCCGCGCGTGCCCCTGGTCGTCGACCACGCCCTGGAACCGCCCCATCACGAACGGGCGATAGTAGCCGTGCCGCATGTCCTCCTCGCGGCTCCACACCAGCTTGACCGGCCGCGGCGCGGTGACCTTCGCCACCTCCACCGCCTGCTCGACGTAGTCGTAGGTGCCCGGGAGGCGCCGGCCAAAGCCACCGCCGAGTTGCTGGTTGTAGATGTGGACGTCGTCCTTGTCGAGGTTCACGACGCCCGCGGCCACGCCGCGCGTGCTCAGCGGGTCCTGCGTGCCGGCCCACACCTCGAGCTGCCCGTCGGCGAGGCGCGCCGTGGCGCACATCGGCTCCATGGTGGCGTGCGACAGGTAGGGCACGCAGTACTCGGCCGTGACGGCACGGCCCTCCGCGGGCGGCTCGCCGAGCGGCTCGCCGTCGAGTGCTGCGGCATGCCGCGCGCGGATCCCCGCGGTATCCACGTCGCCGAGCCCCGCGTCGGTGAACTTCGGCCCCAGCGCGTTCAGCGCCTGCTGCGCCTGCCAGTAGCCGTCGGCCACCACGGCGACCGCGTCGTCGAGCTGTACCACCCGGCGCACACCGGCCATCGCCTCGGCCGGCGCCGGATCGACGTGCTCGAGCTGGCCGCCCGGCACCGGCGCCCGCACGATCGCGGCGTACAGCATGTCCGGCCGGACCACGTCCATGCCGTACTGCGCCTCGCCGACGACCTTGCCGGGAATGTCGGCGCGGTCCTGCGACGTGCCGACCAGGCGGTACTCCTCGCGCTCCTTGAGCCGCGGCCGGCTCGGCAGATCGAGCGCGCTCGCGCGCCCCACCAGCTCTCCGTAGGTCGCGCTCTGCCCCGACGCCTCGTGGATGATCCGCGAGTCGCGGGCCGTCAGCTCGCTCATCGGCACGCCGAGCTGCTCCGCCCCCGCCTCGAGCAGCATCCCGCGGGCGGTCGCACCAGCCAGACGCATGCCGAACACACCGGTGCCGCGGGTGCTCGTGCTCCCGCCGGTGATCTGCAGCCCTGCGAACTGTGCCATCTTGAAGGAACCGAAGTCGAAGGCGCGCTCCATGAAGCCAGGCACCCCGATACCAACCTCGCCGAGGAACGCATGTATGACATAGCCGTTCGCGTAGATGTCCTCGGCGGGCGCCTGCTCGACGGTGCAGAGGCTCCAGTCGGCGTCGAGCTCCTCGACCAGCAACATGCCCAGCCCCGTCAGCGCGCCCTGCCCCATCTCGCAGTGCGGGATCAGAACGGTCGTCCGGTTGTCGGGCGTGATCTTGATCCAGGTCGTCAGGTGCCCCTCGCCCTCGGTCCCCTCGGGGACGTATTTCAGCCGGTTGGGCGAGAACACGATGCCGCCGACACCGAGCGCCAGTCCCCCGCCGGTGACGGCCCCTGCGCCGATGAAGGCGCGCCGGGTCCACTTGCGAAGACGCGACCGCTTCACCGCGGGCGCCTTCGGCTGCGACACGGGCTTGTCGGCAGGGGGCGTCGTCGGGGCGGCGGGAGTCGTCAGGTCGTCAGACATCGCCTGTCTCCTCCTCGGCGTCAGCCGCCACGGTGAGCGAGGCGACCGCCCCCCGGATGCGCTCGTAGGTGCCGCACCGGCAGATGTTCGTGATCGAAGCGGCGAGCTGATCGTCGGTCGTGCCGGGGCGGCGCTCCAGCAGCGCGGAGATCGCCATGATCATCCCGGACTGGCAGTAGCCGCACTGCGGCACCTGGTGGTCGATCCAGGCCTGCTGCACCGGGTGTAGCGCCCCGCCGCTCGCCAGTCCCTCGATGGTCGTCACCGTCCGGCCGGCGACGTTCCCCACCGGGGTAGAGCAGGACCGGACGGCGGCGCCGTCCAGGTGCACCGTGCAGGCGCCGCAGGCGCCAATGCCGCAGCCGAACTTCGTCCCGGTCAGCCCCGCCGTCTCCCGAAGCGCCCACAGCAGGGGCATGTCCGCGGGGACATCGAGGCTCACCGAAGAGCCGTTGAGAGTGAAATCGATCATGTCACCGGCCTCGCCCAGGTTACGCGTCTCGTGGAAACTGGCACTCCCGCCACACGCTACTCCGACGTTCCGTCGGACGCAAGACACGATCGTGAGATTCGCCACCGGGAGCTCGATCGGCGGCACTCCGCATGTAACATCCTCAATCAGATGACTCAGCTCGGCAGGCCGGCCTCGTACGCTATCGGTCGTTGACGGGGCTGTGGGTCGAGGGCGTTGCGGGTCAGTCTTCGAACCGGGCAACAACGCCAATCAGCGCGGCCGGTGGCGACCAGAGCGCCGTCACGATCGGCTGAAGGCGCTGCCATCATGGACGCACATCCGTTCGGCTGGCTCTCGGTCGTCCCACCCGTCCTGGCGATCGGCCTAGCGGTCGCCAGCCGTCAAGCGGTCCCCTCGCTGTTGGCCGGGGTCTGGGTCGGCTGGGTCATCGCTGGCGGTGGCAACCTGTTCAGCGGCACCGCCTCGGCCATCCAGAGCCTGATCGACGTCTTCACAGATCCCGGTCAGACCCGGGTGGTCATCTTCACGCTGCTCATGGGCGCCCTTCTGCTGCTCCTGCAGCGGGGCGGCGGCGTCGCCGGGTTTCTCGCCTGGGTAGGACGCTGGCGCTGGTCCGGTACGCGACGGGGCGCCCAGCTTCTGGCCGCCTGTCTGGGGCTCGGGGTGTTCATCGAATCGACGATCACGTGCCTCGTCGTCGGCGCCGTCGCCCGGCCGATCTTCGACCGGCTGCGGATGTCGCGCGAGAAGCTCGCCTACATCTGCGACGCGACGTCGGCGCCGGTGTGCATGCTGATTCCGATCAACAGCTGGGGCGCCGTGATCCTGGGGCTGCTGGCCACCCAGGCCTCACTCGGGACCCTCGGTGACCGGGGGGCGCTGACGGTCTTCCTGGCGGCGGTGCCCCCGAAC
>JASLOY010000163.1:0-258 GCA_030745255.1 Vicinamibacterales bacterium | reverse complement strand
GAACTTCTATGCCATTCTCTCGGTGCTGCTCGTCTTCGTGGTGGCGGCGACCGGGTGGGATGCCGGACCAATGCGGCGGGCCGAGCGGCGCGCCGCGGTGGAAGGCAAGCTGGTTGCTGACGGCGCCCGACCGGTGGTGACTGACACGGTGCTGCTCGACGGCGCCGACGGCGAGGCCCCACCCCGCGCGCGTCACCTCGTCGTCCCGCTGACGTCGATGATCGCGATGGTCCTGGTTGGTATCGCGGTGACCGGGGT
>JASLOY010000162.1 GCA_030745255.1 Vicinamibacterales bacterium | reverse complement strand
CCCAGATCTCGTGATCGCCGACGAGCCGACGACGGCGCTCGACGTGACGACGCAGGCCCAGGTACTCGAGCTGCTCCTTGACCTGCGTCGGGAGTTGGGGATCGGTGTGCTCTTCATCACCCACGATCTGGGTGTAGTCGCAGAGATCTGCGACTCGGTCGCCGTCATGTATGCTGGCAAGATCGTCGAATACAACGACATCGAGACGATCTTCGCGGCCCCACAGCATCCCTACACACAGTCACTCCTCGGCTCGCTACCCCGACTCGGCGAGCGGGTCGGCCAACTGCCCACAATCGAAGGGCAGCCGCCGGACCTGGGAGATCTGCCGCCCGGGTGCGCCTTCGCGCCGCGGTGCCGGGTCGCGCTCGACCGTTGCCACACTGACACGCCGGAGCTCCTCGAGTATCAGGGCCACGCCCAGGTCGCCTGCTGGATGGCGCAGGAGGGGCTCGCGTCGCAGACCCCGTTCAGCGAGCCAGTGGGATGACGACGATGACCCCGGTCCCCAACGTCAGTGCAACGGATGAGGTCATCCTCGCCCTTGAGGAACTCCGCGTGTACTTCCAGACAGGCGGGCTCTCAGCGATCTTCGGTGGCCGCCCGCCACCGATCCGCGCTGTGGACGGCGTGAGCTTTGAGATTCGAAGGGGGCAGAACCTCGGGTTGGTCGGCGAGTCTGGCAGCGGGAAGACGACCGTCGCTCGAACAATCCTGCGGCTCGAGAGGCCGACCGCCGGCCGGGTCATGTTCGAGAATGAGGACGTCCACGCCATGAGCGGCCGCGCACTCAACGAATTTCGGAAGGCGACGCACGCGGTGTTCCAGGATCCACAGGCGTCGCTCTCACCACGCATGCGCGTCCGCGATGTCGTCGGCGAGCCGCTCGCCATCCAGGGCACCCGGGGCAGAGCTTTGCGAGAGCGAGTCGACGAGGTGCTCGAGCTCGTCGGCCTGACCACGGATGCGGCAAGACGCTACCCGCACGAGTTTTCTGGAGGTCAGCGGCAACGGATCGCCGTCGCGCGCGCGATCGCCTCAGGTCCCCGTTTGATCCTGCTCGACGAGCCGGTGTCCGCCCTGGATGTCTCGATCCGGGCGCAGATCCTCAACCTGCTTCGAGAGTTGCAGGATCGGCTCGACCTGACATACCTGACGATCGCACACGATCTGGCGGTTGTGTATCAAGCCTGTGACGTCGTCGCCGTCATGTACCTCGGCAAGCTGGTCGAACTGGGCAATCCCGAGGACCTCTACAACGAGCCAGCGCATCCGTATTCGCGGATTCTCCTCTCGTCCATCCCACAGCCGGACCCGAAGTTGCGGCACCGCGAGCGCCTAGAGCTCACGGGTGAGATCCCCAGCCCCGCCAACCCGCCGTCCGGGTGTCGCTTTCACCCGCGCTGTCCCATTGCCATCGAGAAGTGTGCTCAGGATGAACCCGAGTGGCGGGAGATCCAGCCCGGGCGCTGGGTGGCATGCCACCGAACGTTCGAGAGCTAGTCGATAGCGGAGCAGGCCGTCACGGCGTCAGCTTGCTGCCCGGCAGCCGTCACGCACGGTGCCTGTTGAGATGGGACCACCTGAGTGAGCTCTGACGGTCGTTCCAACGAACCGAGGCGTGTTGCCAAAGCGGTCGTTCAGATCGGCAGCCTCGCGCGGTCCGTTCTCGCCGCGGCGCGGCGCCGTCTACGACGCACCTTCTTGCTGGTGGTGGCGTTGACGCTCGCCTACACGCAGTGCCTGAGCTCGCCGCCGTGGGACTCGCCCGATCCGATCCCGGCTCCGACATCCCTCGCACGGTCAGTCACCGTGGATCCCGGTGTGTGGGCCATGCCGCGTGGCGACGCGGGCTCGACGGGTGTGACGATGGCGCAGCCGCCCCTGGATGCTCCCGTCGCCTGGGTGCGAGACCTCCCACAGTCGCCGATCGTCTTCATCGCCGACCATGACTCAGTCTACCTGGCCATCGGTGAAACCAGCGAGCTGCTGGCACTCGCCACTGCGACTGGCAAGGAACGCTGGACTGTGGAGACGCCCGGTCGACCCGATCACGCACCGGCGCTTGCCGGGGACGCGCTGTATGTCCAGGTCCGGGGCCGCGGGCTGATGACCCTCGACGCCAGGACCGGACGCGAGCGCTGGGTCGACCGAAGCGGTGCGCTCACGACCACGCCGACCGTGGCGGCCGGGATGCTCTGGGGCGGTCAACGGGGTCAGGTCGTCGTCCTCGACGCCGAGACCGGGGCCAAGCTCGCCCAGGTCGGCATCGATGGACAGTTCGTGAAACAACCGATCGCGATCGGTCCCGACCGAGTCGTCGTCGCGAAGCCCGACACGCTGCTCTTCCTCGACCGCACGACGGGCGAGCGGACCTTCGAGGCACGCTTCCCGGACCTCCAATTCATCGTGGCGGAGGGCGACATCGTGGTCGCTCTGTCGGACCGGCAGATCGTCGGCTTCGACTCGCTCGCCGGACTGCCATGGTGGGACGGCACACGAGACTGGTGGTTTCGCCTCCGCGTCTACGTCGGGTTGCCCGGGGTGCCCTCGCCGCCAAACCGGTGGGTGCAACAGGTCCACTGCGAGGCGCTTGCTCCCGTTCTCCATCACGATCTCGTGATCCTTGCCTGCGAGGAAGGGAACGTGCGGGCGTTCGCCCTCAGTACCGGGGAGCAGCTCTGGACACAGCAGCTGGAACGGCTCGTCGCGGGCCCCGTGCTGACGGCATCCGGGCTGCTGCTGGCCACAGAGCAGGGGTTAGCGCTCCTCGATCCCGGCACCGGCGAGGAGTTCGGTCGTCGCGAGCTAAGCGAGTGGCCGATCCATGACATGATCGTTACCAGCGACGCAATCTACCTGCTGACGATCCGGCACCAGCTGGTCGCGCTCCGTGGAGCGGACTGAGGGGCAAGCACTCAGTACACGACCCCGTCCGCCAGCAGCTCCGCATATTGCTGGCCCGAGATGCCCAGCAGCTCCTCGAAGACCTCCTGGTTGTGCTCGCCCATGTCCGGGGGGCGCCTCAGCGGCACATCCTGGCCATCGAGGCGCGCTGGTTGGCGGTGGGTGATGTACTGCAGCCCATCATTGTGTCCGGGGATATCCTCGAAGTGCCGCTCGCGGAGATGGGGGTCGCGCGTCAGCATGTCCTCGAGGTCTTCGACCACGCCCGCGGCCACGCCGGACTGCTGCAGATGGTGTGTGAGATCCCAGGCGTCCCAGTCGCTCGTCCATGACTCCACGAGTCTGTCGAGCTCGGCGGCGTGGTCCAGCCGCGCACGATTCGTGGCGTAGCGTTTGTCGGCAGAAACGTCGTGCTGCCCCATCGCCTCGCAGCATGCGACCCACTCCTCATCGGAGGTCACGGCGATCGCGATCCAGCGGTCTTCACCGGCGCACGGGTAAGCGCCGTGCGGCGCCCAGTCGGCGGAACGGTTACCTCGACGTTCGGGGAGCGATCCGTTGGCCGTGTACTCCAGGATCTGCGGTCCGAGCAGGCCGACAGTGGACTCGAACTGTGCGAGGTCAATGAACGTCCCCTCGCCGGTTCGCTCGCGATGATGCAGGGCCGACATCAGCGCACTGGCCGCGACGTAGGGCGTCGCGAAATCAGAGTAGAGCGGCCCCATGCCGGTGGGCGGGCGCTCAGGAAACCCCATCCCGAAGTTGATCCCGCCGGCGGCGATCACGCCATTGCCATTGGCGCCGTAGCTCAGATAGGGGCCGGTCGTTCCCATCACCGGCATCGTGAGCATGATGACGTCCGGCTTGATGCGGCGCAGTTCCTCGTATCCGAGACCCCACCGCTCCATTCGGTCGCCCTTGAAGTTGTTGGTAACAATGTCGCAGCAGGCGACCAGTTGCTTTGCGATCTCGATCGCCTCGGGGTGGTTCAGATCGAGCGTGATCGATCGCTTATTAGTGTTGCAGTCGTTGAAGACGCTGTTACGGCTGGTCGCCGTCAGTCGATCAGGGGGCGGCCAGACGCCACCATCGCGGATCTGATCCACCCGCGCGGCGGATTCGATCTTGATTACGTCGGCGCCATAATCGGCCAAGATCCGAGAGGTCGCCGGTCCGGCGATCAACCAGAAGAAGTCCGCGACCCTGATCCCGCTCAGCGGGCCTGTTGACCGGCTCACGCGACCCCCTCCTCTCGCAGCCGTTCGAGCTCGTCATCGCTCAGGCCGAGCAGTCCCTGGTAGACCTCTTCATTGTGCTCGCCCAGCGAGGGTGCGACGCGGCCAACCTGTGGACGCTCGCCGCTGAAGATCATCGGGGTACCCGCGTCCGTCAGGGTCCGGCCGAGCAGCGCGTGCCGGGTCTCGGCGAAGTACCCGCGCTCCTTTAGCTGGCGATCACCGGTCAGCTGCTCGACATCGTTCACCAGCATCACGAGCAGACCTCGGCGCTGCCCCTCGTGAAAGAGGTACTCCGCTCCGTAGCGTTCGGTGAGCACGAACACGGCCGCCGAGGTGATGGTGCCGTTCGCCTGCCGGTAGCTCGCATCGCGGAACTCGAGCGTGCGCGCCTCCGACTCGATCGCCTCCTCCTCCAGCCATTCAATGAATTCGTCCCAGCGATATGGCGGCACGGTGAAGCTCACCCACCGCCCGTCGCGGCACTGATAGAGGTTTCGCCCCCCGTTGAGCCCGACGTTCCCGCGCCGCCTGGCGACGGTGCCGTGCCAGGCGTAGGCGTTGGGCGGTGCGTTTTGCAGCGTGGCCATCGACGCTGCCTCCTGAATAGAGACGTCAATGCGACGGCCCGGAGGGCCGTCGCCGGCCCCTCGGTCCTGACCAACGAGAGCAATGAGAGCGGCAGACACGAGTGCCAGCGAGGCCATGTGGTAGGCCTGCTCGGCCGCCGGCTGGTTTGGAGGGTCTGACGGATCGCCGTTGAGGTACATCAATCCGCTCATCGCGGACGCCACAATGTCGGGCGCGCGGTAATCGCGCATCGGGCCCTCCTGCCCGAAAGGCGTCACGGTGCCGTAAAGGAGCCTGGGACTCTCCTCACGCAGCGACTCGAACCCAAGGCCGAGCGCGTCCATCTCGCCGGGGGGGGCCGTTTCGATCAGCATTTGCGACGCGGCGGCGAGGCGGCGCAGCAGTTCGCTGCCTTGCTCGGACCGGTAATCGAGCGTAATGCCTCGTTTCCCGGCGTTGAAGTGGAGGTGGTAGAGACTGCGCTCTCGCCCTTGGACCCCGTCGAGGAACGGCTGCCTGGAGCGCACGGGGGAACCCTCCGGCGGCTCGACGCGGATCACATCCGCGCCGAGCTGAGCCAACAAGCGGCCTGCGAACTGACCTGATTCGCCCGCGAGATCGACGACCCGAACGTCCGCCAGAGGACCAGCCAGCGCACCCTCCTCCGTCGCTTGCCCGCACGTTGCGGCTACCCCGGGAACATACACGTTGTGGCGTCACCTAGTCACGAGGGGCACGCCGGTCAAGGCAGTAACCACGCGTACAGTCCCGCCCGAGCGGGAGCCTAGAATGGTTGCAGCACGCGGCGTCACGCCCGCCGCGTGCCCGTGAATGCGGCGTTCTGTGGTCTCTGCTTCGGTCATGCGGGGCTCTTCGTCCGCCTCAGGCAACGTGCTCCATGGCCGCGTTCTGGGCAAACGCCACGGGGTGCCCAATGCCCGTCACCTACCAGGTATCCAAGAACGGCCGCCGGCCACGGCGGAGCGGCTCGGACTGCGGCACCGACTTCAGGCTTTCCACGATCCACCGCCGGGTCTCGAAAGGGTCGATCACATCGTCCACGCCAAAAACGGAACCTGCATTGAGCGCTCCGCTCCGCTCGTAGGCTTCGTCGACCAACAACTGATACGCGGCCGCGCGCTCATCGACGTCTTCGATCTCGCCGAGCGCGTCTCGATTCGATAATAGCACGCTGGACTCGAGGTTCATGCCCCCGAACTCGCCCTCTGGCCATGTCACAGTGAAGATTGGCGCCCGACCACTACCAGTCATGACTGCGATCGAGCCGAGTGCATAGCCCTTGCGCAAGACAACGCTAAACCGAGGGGTCTCCAAGTTCGCCCCGGTGACGAAAAGGCGGCTGCAGTGCCGGACTAGGCCGGTCCGTTCCACCTCAGGCCCGACCATCATCCCAGGCGTGTCGACGAGCGTGATGATCGGGATGTTGAAGGCGTCGCAGAGCTGCCAGAAGCGAGCGACCTTGTCCGATCCCGGGCTGTCGATCGCACCCCCGAGGTACGCGTTGTTGTTCGCCGTCAGCCCGAAAGGGTGGCCCTCGATGCGGACGAACGCCGTGACCATGCTGATCCCGAACTCAGGCCGCAGCTCCAAAACCGAGTCTTTATCGGCGAAGATCCGGATCAGTTCGCGGATGTCAAAGCTGCGATGGCGGTTCTCGGGAATGATGTGACGGAGCAGCCGCTGATCCTCCGCCTCCCAAGATTCGATCGATCCCTGAAAGTAGGAGAGACACTTCTTCGATGCTTCGATCGCCTCATCCTGGTCCTTGACGAGGATGTCGACCGTGCCGGCGGGCACTGTGTCGGATGTGGGCCCGATCTCCTCGGGCAGGAACACTCCCATGCCCCCGCCCTCGATGGTCGCTGGCGCGCCCATCGCGATCAGCGAGTCTTCGGTAGCGATAATGATGTCCGTCAGGCCCAGGATCGAAGCGTTGCCTGCGTAGCACCAGCCAGCCGTCACGCCGATCATCGGCACCTTGCCGCTGAGCTGAGCCATTCGCTCGAACGTGCGCGTCGCCGGGTGGCCGCGGCCGGCGGGGCCGTGCTGCGGGCTTCCGGCCGGGGCACTTCCGGAGCGTGCACCGGCTCCCTCCGCGTGAAAGATCAGCGGTAGCGAAAGCTCGTCGGCCAGCTCCACCATGCGGTCGGTCTTATCGTGCCCACGCCCCCCCTGTGTGCCGGCGTACACCGTGTCGTCGTATGAGATAAACATCGCGCGAGCGCGCTTCGTGTCAAAGAGGTCCCCGTTGACCGATCCGATGCCTGCGACCAGTCCATCGGCCGGCGTCTTGCGGATCAGGTCCTGCAGCGTCAGCCCGCTCCGGGGGGTGGAGATCGCCAACGGCCCGTACTCGACCCAGGTGCCAGGGTCGATGAGTTGCGTGACGTTCTCCCGGACCGTGCGGCGCTTTCTGCTGTGACGGCGCTCCACAGCCTCAGGACGGTTCTCATCTAGGGCAAACTGCCGCCGATCGAACACCGCCTGCAGGCTGGGGCGGATGTAGTCAATGTCGACCGCCTCCTCCTTTAGCTCGATCGCCTCGCCCACATCCATGACCTCAACGAACGCCAGGGCATGCTCCTCGTGCACCGTCTCGCCCGCCGTGACCATGACCTGCCTGACGACGCCCCCGTGCGTCGCCGTGACCGCATGTTCCATCTTCAGCGCACTCATCACGAACATGAGCTCGCCTTCGCGAACGATGTCACCCTCCGCGACATGGATCTCCGTCACGGTGGCCTGCAGAGGAGCAGGAACGGGCTCTGTACCGGGTGGTCCGACGACGGCCACCGCCGCACCCATGTTTCGTGTCGGCTTCCCCTCGCGGAAGAAATCGAGGGACGCTAACGGGTTCCGCTTGTCGATGTTGGCCCCCGCCTGGCTTGACCCGCGCCCGATGTACGCGGCAGCATCCTCGGCGCGCGCCAGAACCTCGATGTTGCGGTCCACCCAGCGCGTGTCGACGTCCTGAGCAACGAACTCGTCGTGCTGGAGCACGCGCGACAGGAAGGGGATGTTCGTCTCCAATCCA
>JASLOY010000161.1 GCA_030745255.1 Vicinamibacterales bacterium | reverse complement strand
GGGCTGCAAGACCATGCTTTGATGCATCTCTATTACCTGCACGGCTTTGCGTCGTCCCCGCAATCGAGCAAGGCCGTTTTTCTCGCTGACCGGCTCGCGCCCCACGGGCTCACACTGCACTGTCCCGACCTCAACGAGCCGGACTTCTCCACGTTGACCGTGTCCCGCATGATCGGACAGGTCGAGCGGCTGATCGTGGGGCTCGAGCCAGGGCCGGTCGCGCTGGTCGGGTCGAGCCTGGGCGCGTTTGTTGCGCTGCATGCCGCAGAGCGGCGGCGATCGGGTCGTGACGTCGTGGAGGCAGCCGCACCCGACCACCCGGTCGAGCGGTTGGTGCTCCTGGCACCGGCGCTCGATTTCGGGGCCAGTCGGATGAAGCACCTCGGGCCGGCCGGGCTCGCTCGCTGGCGCACGACCAATTGGCTCGAGGTTGAGCACTATGCGGAGGCCCGCGTCAGATCCGTGCACTACAACCTGTATGAGGATGCCCGGCAGTACGACAGCTTCGGGGCCGTGGCGACGCTGCCGACATTGATTCTCCAGGGGCGCCACGACGAGGTGGTCGACCCGGAAATGGTCGAGCGCTACGCGCGCGGCCGACGCCACGTCACGCTAATGTTGCTCGATGACGACCATCAGCTGAAGGCGAGTCTGGAGCCGGTCTGGCGGGAGACGGCGGCTTTTCTCGGGTTGTCGCCGTCGACGCCGTCGTGACCTGCCGGGCGCGAAGCCCCTGGCCGACACTACGGGTACAGCGTGATGCGCGACCCTTTCGTCTCCGTCATCATTCCAGTCTTGCGAGACGCAGGACCGCTCGCCGAGCTACTGACACGCCTGGATCAGGTCGGTCGCGTGGAAGTAATCGTCGCTAGCGGTGACGCCGGCGATCCGGCGCTCGACGCGGTGCGTCGGGAGTGGCCCTCGGTCCGGTGGGTTGCGTGTTCGCCTGGGCGCGCCGGTCAGATGAACGCGGGGGCGGAGGTCGCGATGGGGCAGTGGTTGCTGTTCCTGCATGCCGACGCCCGGCTCGCGGAGGGATGGCTCGATGAGATCCGGCGTGGCGCAGAGGACGATGCCGTTGGCGGCTGCTTTCGACTCGAGATCGACTCGGCGCGCTGGCAGGCGCGTGTCATCGAGCACGGTGTGCGCTGGCGGGTGCGCTGGCTTGGGCTAGCCTACGGCGACCAGGGGCTGTTCATCCGGCGCGACCTGTTTCGCGCCACTGGTGGCTACCGCCCGATGCCCGTGATGGAAGATGCCGACCTCGTTCGCCGGATGCGGCGTCTCGGACGGTTGCGGTATTCGGCTGTCGGCGTGTCCGTCTCGGCGAGACGCTGGGAACGGGACGGCTGGATGCGGCGCACCGCCGCCAACCTGCGAATGCTGCTGTTCTATCTCGCCGGTCGCTCTCCGGACCGTCTGGCTGCGTCCTACCCCGCCTGGCAGGACCCGACCGACCCTGACCCGCAGCCCCGGCATCCCGTTGACAAGGTGCCGCCTGCAGGAGGACCATGAACAGGACGTCCAGCAGTATTTCGTAGCACGGCCGGCAGACCGACTGGAGGCGCACGATGTTGATCAAGCAGGCACCAGACATCCGATCGTCGGAGATCACCGACGAGCGGCTTTATCGCAACCGGCGGCAGTTCATCCAGGCGGCGTCGGGCGCCGCGATGGGCGCAGTGGCCGGCGCGACGGTGCTCGGTCAGTATGGCGGTGCGCTGCAGGCGCAGGAGCCGATTCCAAATTTGCAGAAGTCGCCGTTCAGCACCGACGAGGCCCTCAACTCGTACGAGGACATCACCACCTACAACAATTTCTACGAGTTCGGAATGGATAAGGGCGACCCGGCCCGCTATGCCGACGAGATGACGATCGCACCCTGGTCGGTGCGGGTCGAGGGAGAGATGAACAAGCCGGCCGCCGACGTCGACATCGATGACATCCTGCGCCCGCACACGCTCGAAGAGCGCATCTACCGGCTGCGGTGTGTCGAGGCCTGGTCGATGGTGGTGCCGTGGGTCGGGTTTCCGCTGGGCGACCTGATCAAGCGCTTCGAGCCAACCTCGAAAGCGAACTTCGTAAAGTTCACGACGCTCTATCGTCCCGAGGAGATGCGCGGGCAACGAAGCCGCACGATGGAGTGGCCCTATGTCGAGGGGCTGCGGATGGACGAAGCGTTGAACCCGCTGGCGATCATCGCGGTTGGGGTGTACGGCAAGACTCTGCTGAATCAGCAGGGTCCGCCGCTACGTTTGGTCGTGCCGTGGAAATACGGGTTCAAGAGCATCAAGTCGATCGCCAAGATCGAGTTCGTCGAGGAGCAGCCGCGCAACTCCTGGAACGTATCGATCCCCAACGAGTACGGGTTCTATTCCAATGTGAATCCAGAGGTCGACCATCCCAGGTGGAGCCAGGCGAGACATAGACCGATTGGTGCCTTCTTCCGAGTGCCGACGCTGATGTTCAACGGGTACGCCGACCAGGTTGCGAGCCTGTACGACGGGATGGACCTCGTGCGGAACTACTGAGGAGCCATGGGGGTGCGTCGCCTGAAGCCGTGGGTGTTCGCGGCGTGCCTCATCCCGCTCGGTCTGCTCCTCTGGCGTGGTTTCACCGGCGGTCTCACCGCCAACCCGATCGAGTACATCACCCATCGGACCGGGGACTGGACGCTCCGGTTCCTGCTGATTGCGCTCGCGATTACACCGCTACGGCGGATGACCGGATGGAGCGGTCTCGCGCAGTTCCGGCGGATGCTCGGGCTGTTCGCCTTTTTCTACGCGACGCTCCACTTTAGCACATATCTGGTGCTGGACTTCTTCTTCGCCTTCGATCTGATCCTCGATGACATCGTCGAGCGGCGGTATGTCACCGCCGGGTTCACCGGGTTCGTGCTGCTGATCCCGCTAGCGCTCACTTCGTCTCAGCGGATGATCCGTCGACTCGGCGGCGAGCGCTGGCGCCGACTGCACCGTCTCGTCTACGCCGCCGCCACGGCCGGGGTCGTGCACTATCTCTGGCTGGTCAAGCTCGACATCCGGCCACCCATGGTCTATGCGGCGATTCTGGCAGTGCTGCTCGGGGTGCGCCTGTGGTTCCGGTTTGCGCGCGCGCGGCCGGGTGTGACGTCAGGCGTCGATTCGTCAGGCGGAGTGCCGGTCGACGCCGATCCGGTGCGATGAGGGTGGCCCGGACCATGAATCCGCTTGGCGTGCCCCGACGTCCTATTCGGCAGTAGTGCTATGCAGCTTCCGATCGAAGACAAGACGATGCTTCGCGCGCCGGCCTATTCGGTGCGCCACGTATCTGGTGCCGCTGTGGCGCTCGATCCGGGCAGGCCACACTGGATCGGCACCGACGAACGGGGTCTCAGGCTGCTGGGTCGATTCGATGGGCGCACACCGTTCGTGCAAGTCGTGCGCGACTATGCGACCGAGAGTGGTCTCGATGTGACTCGCGCCTGGCTCCATGTCGAGACCTTCGCCCACGACGGCCTCCGGCAGGGCTTTCTCTCCACCGATGGCGCCGCGCCGGCGCCCTATCTCGGTCGGTCAGCCTACCTGGACACCGAGCGGCTGCAGGAGCTGTGGATTCAGGTCAATGACTTCTGCAATCTGAGCTGCGCCCATTGCCTCGTGTCGTCCGGACCGGACCGCGAGCAGGGGCTTCCGACCGAGCGGATCAAGGGGGCGATCGACCAGGCGGTCGCACTCGGTGCCGAGCGGCTGTTCTTTACCGGGGGCGAGCCGCTGGCGAGGCCCGACATTCTGGAGCTCGTCGAGTGGGTCGTCACGACCCACCAGCGCGAGCTCGTCATTTTGACCAACGGCACGTTGTTCAAGGGCGATCGGCTCGAGCGGCTCACCGCGCTGGCGGCCGAGGCGAACGCGCCGCGAGCAGCTGGAGAGTCTGGGGCACGCCTGGGAGTGTCGGTGCCGGGTCGTGGACTGCGCATCCAGATCAGCCTCGATGGTCCTACCGCCGAGGTCAACGACCCGATCCGTGGTGCCGGGACCTTCGAGCGAATCCTCGAAGGGGTGGACACGGCAGTGGCGGCCGGCTTGCGGCCGACGCTGACGGCGACGATCCTGCGGCACAACCTCGAGGCGCTCGACGGCATCGTGCGGCTGGCCAGCGAGCATGGCGTGCGCAACGTGCACCTGCTCTGGCCGCACCGGCGCGGTCGCGTGCTCGAGGGCGCCCTGGCCGACCTGCCGTCGGCGGAGGAGATCCTCGTGGCGGTGCGGAAGGCCCGAATCACGGCGACCGAGCTCGGTGTCTCGATCGACAACATTGAGGAATTCAGGCTGCGGCTCGACGGCACACCGGGAATCAAGAACGACCTGGCGGGCGCCGGGTGGAGCAGTCTCTGTCTCTACACGGATGGGAACCTGTATCCGTCGCCCTCGATGGCCGGGGTCACCGAGCTGCGGTGTGGCGATCTGGCGGAGCAGAGCCTCGAGACGATCTGGAAGACCAGCGCCGTGTGTCGGGATCTGCGCGAAGCGACGGTCGAACGAAAGCCTTTGTGCCGGTCCTGCTCGCTCCGCTTCCTGTGTGGCGGCGGGGACGTCGAGCATGGCTACTGGCCGGCTGCGGCCGCGGGCGAACACCGCCGGGCTGCCTTCGTGGCGCACGATCCCTACTGCGAGCTCTACAAGGGCCTGGCTGACGACACGCTGAATGACTTGGTGCGTGACGGGCAGGTCGCCGTACAGCCGCGGTCGGGGTACGACCGTCCGGTGGTCATTCGGGGCATGGGTGAGCATACCCTGCACGACGAGGATGCCATCGTGCGCACGACGCACTCGGCCTGCGTGCTCTCTGAAGAGGTGCTCGACAAGTCGAGGTACACCGTGCGCGAGTTTTACGGCGACGCGGCGGAGAAACCGCAGGCGGAGCTGTGCTGTCCGGTGCAGCCGGACGCCGCCGATCTCGAGCACATTCCCAAGGAGGTTGTCGAGCGTTTCTATGGCTGCGGCAGCCCCGTGACCGCCGCCGCGCTCGTGGCCGGCGAGTCGATGGTCGATCTGGGGTCGGGCGCCGGGATCGATTGCTTCATCGCGGCGAAGAAAGTGGGCGCTGAAGGGCACATCTACGGGATCGACATGACCGACCAGATGCTGTCGGTCGCCCGCGAATGTCAGCCGAAGGTCGCCGACGCGCTGGGTTACGACGCGGTGGAGTTCCGCCGGGGTTTCCTCGAGGAGATACCGGTCGACGACGCGACCGTCGACGTGGTGACTTCGAACTGCGTCGTCAACCTCTCACCGGACAAGCCGCGCGTCTTTCGCGAGAGCTGGCGGGTACTGAAGGACCACGGCCGCCTGGTGGTGGCCGACATCGTCGCGGCCGACGACGTGCCGCCGAAGATGCGGGCCGACGGCCAGCTCTGGGGCGAGTGTATTTCTGGCGCATTGACCGAGGAAGCGTTCCTCGCCGGAGTGGAGAAGGCTGGGTTCTACGGCGTGTCGGTGCTCAAGAAGACATTCTGGCGCGAGGTTGAGGGCTGCAAGTTCTACTCGGTGACCGTCCGCGGCTACAAATTCGAGAAGAAGGCCGGCTGCCAGTTCATCGGGCAGTACGCCATCTATCTCGGACCGCAGAAGGCGGTTATCGATGAGGAGGGCCACCTCTTTCCCCGTGGCGAGTCGGTCGAGGTCTGCACCGATACCGCCGCGAAGCTCTCGCACGCTCCCTACGCTGGCTCGTTCGCGATCGTCGACGGACCCGACGGTCTCAAGGACGTCACGGCGAACCCCGACGGCGATACCTGCTGCGGACCCGGATGTTGCTAGGTTTCCGGGCGGGGCATCCCGCCTGGCGGCGTTACATCGTCGGTCACAGGCCGCCTGCCTGCTCCCTCCTCGCGCCTTGCCAGCCGGGCGCCGCGCTCCGGAAACCGGTCGTCTCAGCTGTGTGGGACTGTTGCTAGGTTTCCGGGCGGGGCATCCCGCCTGGCGGCGTTACATCGTCTGTTTCTAGACGGGGCTGCGCCCCGGACCCCACGCGGACGCTCGCGGGGGCCCGACGCCCCGCTCCGCGCCGCGGGGCGCGCATGTGCGCGCCTGGACCCGCTGCTGACGAGCGCCTTGCCAGCCGGGCGCCGCGCTCCGGAAATCTTGTAGTGGGGTAGGACTTCAGCCTTGCCCTGCAGCTGAAGGCCTGCGCCACGGAGGAAATCCAAGCGAGCTTGGTCGCAGTGCTTCGCCTGCTCCGCCTCGACACGCATCAACCGGCGGTCGAGGCCCGCGATGTCGCTCTTGAGCTCGCCTCGTAGATCGTCCATTCGCAAAGTCAGGTTCACCATGCCGGTCGCGATGAGCCGGATGTCGTCACGGAGGCTCTCGGTGGCGATGTCGAAATGCGTGCGCATCCGCTGTTCCAGCTCGTCCAGTGAGACCCGTGTCGCGAGCGGCTCGACAGCTTCAGCAAGGGCAGCATTCATTCCCGCCGTTGTCGCCAGCGGCTCCACAGCTTCAGCGATGGCAGCATGCGTTTCCGCTATTGCCCAAAGCCGAGGACCAGGCTGACGAGTTCGGCCAGCCTGATCTAGAAAATCCCCCGCTCTCGATGCTCCTGGTGCGCTTCGAGTGTGAATCGCTCTTCCGGAGCCTTGCGCCCAGAGAGCTGCTCGGCGACGTACTCCCCGACGGCAGGCCCGTGCTTGAAGCCGTGGCCGGACCCGCCGCCGACGAGCCACACGTTGTCGAAATCGGGGTGTCGATCGATGATGAAATCGCCGTTCCAGCTGTTGGCGTACTGGCAGACGCAGGCTTCGAGTAGCGGCGCTGATTCGAGCGCCGGTACCCGGCGGGCGAGAATCATTCGCGCAACCTCCAACGCATCGTCCGAAACGAGACGTTCGCCCAGATCCGGGTCGAACGGCGGTCCGTGGTGATCGAGGCCGATCTTGAAGCCGCGGCCTTCCAGATCGGGCAACCCATACACGCCGCCGGCAAAGTCGACCCAGGCCGGCATTGCCGGTGGCGCGAATCGGCGGTCGCCGGGTTCGGCGCCGAAGAAGAAGACCTCCTGGCGTGTCGGGTGAATGCGGTCACCGAGCACCGCCGGGAATAGCGTCGGGAGCCAAGGGCCGCAGGCAAACACGAATGTGCCGGCGGTGATCTGATCGCCGTCGCTCGTGAGCAGCGACTCGACGTGGCCGGTGTCTGTCGGCGGCGTGATCGCCGCGACACGGTACTCGACGCTCTGCTTGACCGCCTGCCGCACGACCGCCTGCACGGCATGTCGGGCCATGATGACACCGGCCTCCGGTTCGAGCACGCCGCGGGTGACGGGGCCGAGGCTGAACTGCGGGTATCGTTGGTCGAGCTCGGTCCGGCCGAGAATTTCGAACGGCACTCGGAGCCGACCGAATGTTTCAATCGTCTCGTCAGTGTACGGGTCGTCGGCTCGCGCCATCCACAAGACACCGGTCCGCGTGAAGAGCTCCTGCCGCCCGTCGCGGAACAGCTCCTGCCAGGCGTCAAACGAACGTTGCGCCCATTCCGAGTAGATCGTCTCGGGACCATATCCAATGCGTAGGACGCGCGACGCGCCACCGGAGCTCGAGCGGGTGTTGCCGGCGCCGAAGCCGTCGACCAGCGTGACCGACCGGCCGCTCCGGCGCAGTTGCAGGGCCGTCCAGGCGCCGAACACGCCGGCGCCGATTACGGCGACATTGGAAGAGCGAGACATCTAGCAGCCCGTGGCAGAAGCACCGATTCGCAAATCGATGGGTAGGTGTTCGTAACACCGCGTCCGAGCGTC
This sequence comes from Vicinamibacterales bacterium, assembly GCA_030745255.1. Classification (GTDB taxonomy): domain Bacteria; phylum Acidobacteriota; class Vicinamibacteria; order Vicinamibacterales; family UBA8438; genus NP936. Next base: position 5 of record JASLOY010000161.1, on the reverse strand, counting down.
GATAA
>JASLOY010000160.1 GCA_030745255.1 Vicinamibacterales bacterium | reverse complement strand
CGGTCGGCGGTACGATCGAGCGTGACGCCCTGTCGTATGACATCTTCTCGGCGGTTGGTCGGGCGGCGCGGCTCGGCGAGGGCCGAATCCTTGGCGACCTCGACGCGGACCGCGTCATCGCGACCGGGCATTCACAATCAGCAGGTCGTCTGGCGACCTACCTCAACAACGTGCACCCGCGCGACGCCGTCTACGAGGCGGTGATGGTCCACGGGGGCGGGGGCGAGCTGCGGACGGACCAGCCGGTCAAGATCTTCAAGCTGATGGCCGAAACCGACATGCCACGGCGAGTGGCCAGCCGTCAGCCCGACACCGATACGTTTCGTCAGTGGGAAGTGGCCGGCTCGTCACACGTCGACATCGCGTTCGAGCTCGAGCGGGAACGGGTGTTCGCCCTGGCCGACCGACGACCGTTGGGCAGCGCGGAGCCCCGTGCCCCCGGGTGCGACCTGCCGGAATTCAGTCGGGTGCCCTTCCGATACGTGATGCACGCGGCGTTCGAGCACATGGTACGCTGGGTCGACGACGGCACAGCACCGCCCACGGCGCCGCCACTCGACACGGCGGAGGCCGGCCCCCCGGCCGTCTTTTCGCGGGACGCGCGCGGCAACGTGCTGGGTGGCATTCGGCTGGCAACGCACGCTGTCCCCACCGCAACCAACACCGGTCTCAACAGTGGCAGCAACCGCCTCTGCCGGCTTTATGGGTCGCACGAACCGTTCGACAACGACACGCTGGCGTCCCTGTATCCAACGCACGACGCCTATGTCGACCAGGTAAAGCAGGCTGTCACGGCGAACCTCGCCGCCGGGTACATTCTCGCACCGGATGCCAGGACGACAATCCGGGATGCCGAGCGGTCCGACGTCGGTCGCCCCTACGGCGCAATTACGGGAGACCATCTGAAGACCAATGTGCGCGAGCTGACTGCGATGTCGCGGCGCTATCGCGACGCGGGGCATCAGTTCTGGGGTCGAATCATCGGCACGGAGGCGGACACCGAAAACGCCGAGTGGATGGCGGAGCGGCTGCGCACGGCAGGTGTCCCGGACGTGCGGATCCAGACCTTCGATTTACCGGCCCAGTGGATGCCGCAGTCCTGGTCGGTGACCGCGACCAGCACCAACGGCAGTCTGACGCTCGCATCCGCCCAACCGGCGTATAGCAGCTCGCCGACTCCATCGGGCGGACTCGATCTCCATGTCGTCTATGTCGGACTCGGGACTGCAGCGGATTTCGCCGGCCGCGACGTGGCCGGCGCCGCGGTGCTCATCAGTAGCATGCCGATGCGCGGCGCACTGCGGCACACCGCCACGCTCAACGGCGCGATTCAGCGCGCCGACGAGCTGGGCGCCGCTGCGATCCTCGTCAGCCTCGCGCTGCCTGGCAATCTCACCACCCAGTTCTATCCGACACGCACTGAAGCCCCGACCTTCTCGCTCGGCGGCGAGGATGGCACCGCGCTGCGTGAGGCGATCGAGCTGGGTGCGGTGCGGGTGCGGATCGATCTCGACGTCGAGATGGTCGAAGGGCTCCAGACGGCAAACGTCGTGGGTGAGCTGCCTGGGACCACCGATGAGACGATCATCATCGTGTCGCACCGCGACGGCTGGTTCGAAGGCGCCAACGACAATGCCAGCGGCGTCTCGACCGCCCTGGTGCTCGCGGAATACTTCGCCAGCCGGCCACAATCGGAACGCCGACGAACGATTAGGTTCGTCGGGTCACCGGGTCACCACAACAGCGGCAGGGTCGGCATCCAGTGGATGGTCGACAACGCTGAGAGTGTCTTCGAGAATGCCGCACTCCTGCTCAACCTCGAGCACACCGCAGGCATGCAGACCCTCCGCTACGGGAACAGCCTGGAGTGGACGAATCAAACCGCCCCATTCATGTGGTACGTGGGAGGCAGCCCGGCGCTACAACAGATCGTGGTCGAGGCCTACGAGTCATTCGGTGTGCCGCTCCTGCTCAAGGAGGCGGACCGCCCGATTGGCGAAATCGGCCCGATCTACGAGCAGGCACCATCGTTCCAGTTGATCGATTCGGGCGAATACTTTCACTCGGACCAAGAGACCGCCGCGACCGTGCCGGCCGATGGGATCGAGGCGGTGACCCGCGCGTTCGCGAAGGTGATCGACGAGGCGAATCGACTAAACCGGGCAGAACTCCAACGTGTCACGCCGTAGGCCGCAGAACGCGCGCGGCCAAAATTGACCCAACGACTGGCGAAGCCCTCAGGCTTCTCCTGACTTCTGAAGCATTCGCTAGGCGATTCCAGCTCCAAGGACTCCAACGTAGACTGCGTAAAGCGACTGACTCGCGGTCATGAACAGGCGGTTGCGGCGGGTCCCGCCGAAGCAGACATTGGCGCAGCGCTCCGGTAGGCGGACCGCGCCGATCAGGTCACCGTCTGGCGCCGTGACCAGCACGCCATCCCCCGCGCCCGCCCAGACATTCCCATCGACATCGCACCGAATGCCATCGGCCACGACCGGCTGATCGGTGCCCGGCGCGCGAAGCGCGGCATGCCGTCGCCCGTTCCGCAGACGTGACCCGTCGACGTCGAACACCCGAATCTCCCGCCCCGAGCCGGTGTCGGCGACGTAGAGCCGGCCATAGTCCGGCGAAAAGCACAAGCCGTTGGGGCCGCCTGGCTCGTCGCTGACGAGCGCAACCTCGCCACTCTGCGGGTCGACCCGGTACACCGCCGGCGGGGTCTCCGACTCGGCGCGGAAACCCTCGTAGTCGCCACGGATACCATACGGCGGATCGGTGAACCAGATCCCGCCATCCGGATGCACCACCGCGTCATTTGGCGAATTCAGACGCTTGCCCTCAAACCGCTCCGCTATCGTGGTCACGTCACCGTTCTGCTCGTAGCGCGCGACGCGTCGACCACCATGCTCACAGGAGAGCTGCCGTCCTTCCCGATCGAACGTGTTGCCGTTGCTGTGGCCCGACGGGCTACGAAACACGGTGACGCGGCCGTCATCCTGAATCCACCGGTGCTGCACATTGTTGGGAATGTCGCTCCAGACCAGATACTGTCCGACCCCGTTCCAGGCGGGCCCTTCGGCCCACATTGTTCCGATGTGTAGCCGCTTGATCGGCGTGTTGAACAAAATGTACCGCCTGAACCTGGGGTCGAGCGCGATCAGGTCCGGATCCGGATAAGGCAGCGGACTCTGCCCCGACCAGTCTCGCGGCTCGTAAGGCGGAAGCTGGGGCTGCTGCCGTGCCCAGGCCGGAGCGGCGACACTTCCGGCAAAGGCCGCGCCGAGAAAAGCGCGGCGTGTCCAGTCCGGCGCGCCGACGACACGCTGATGATCATCCATCGCTAGGGTCCTCCAGCTACATGACTGCGCTGTTCGTGTGACTCCGTGCCGGATTATAGCCTCGTCTGCAAGCCGCTCCGGCGATCGGTGCTCATGCCCGCAGACGAATCATGGCGCAGCGAGGAGCGAGACCTTGCGGCCGGTTGCCTGCGATGGAAATGTCTCGGGCGAGGCTCGGAGACTGTCCGACCGCAGTCGACCAGCCCTCCACCATCGCACCGAGCGAGGTACGATGGTCGGAGACACTCACAACCGAATGCCCCGAAAAGGCCAGTCGCTGCGTCGCCCGCCCCGCTCGTTCTTCCGCCGCGACCCGGTGAGTGTGGCCAGGGAGCTTCTGGGCCATCGTCTCGTGAGCGGCGTCGGCGGCAAGCAGACTGCCGGCATCATCGTCGAGACCGAGGCCTACCTGGGCATCCGAGACAAGGCGGCGCACACCTATGGCGGCCGCCGCACGCACCGCAACCGGACGATGTGGGGAGCGGCCGGCCATGCCTATGTCTACTTCGTCTACGGCATGCACCATTGCATCAACGTCGTCGCCGGCGAGACGGGCGACCCGGTGGCGGTGCTTATTCGCGCGCTCGAGCCGGAGACCGGCATCGACACGATGTTCGAGCGCCGTCACAGGGCGAGGAGAATCATCGACCTCTGCTCGGGACCGGCCAAACTGTGCCTGGCGCTGGGCATCGACCTCGGCCTCGACGGTGAAGACCTGATCTCGAGCGACCTCCTCCGCGTCGAGTCCTCCAGTCGGTCGTCACCACTGGCAGCGACGATCGTGACGGCGCCGCGGGTCGGGATCGCGTACGCCGAAGAGTGGCAGAATAAGCCGTTGCGGTTCTTCGTCGCCGACAATCCCCACGTGAGCCCGACCCGTCGCTGAGAGGAGGGTTGGAGTTTCGTCAGTTCCCGCTCTCGGCAATCCGATACAGCCTCGTTGCCGTGCGGATGATCACGCTGCCGCGTGCAACGGCCGGCGTCGATAGCGTCATCTCGTCGAGCGAGTTCCGTCCGAGCACCGCGAACTCGGGACCGGCCTGGATGACGAAGGTGTCGCCGTCCTCGCTCAGCGCGAAGATCTTCCCGTTGTAGGCCCAGGGTGACGCCGTGAAGAACGTCCCAGCCGTGATCCGCTGCCGGGCATACACCTCCTGCCCGGTGCGCGCGTCGTAGCACATCAGGATGCCGCGGTCGAGCAGCGTGTAGTGATAGTCGCCGTACACAATTGATGACGGGTTGTAGGACCCGAGCTGCGGGTGCGACCAGACGATGTAATCGTTGCTGGTCGTGCCCTCACCCAGTGTGATGTCGCCGGTGGCGCCAGGACGAATGGCGTAGACCGGTCGCGTCTGGTCGGCCACGTACCCCGAGTTGATATAGAGCAGCCCATGCTCGGCGAACGGAGTCGGTATGACTAGCGTCGACATACCGGTCAGGTGCCACAGAAGCTGGCCGTCGAGTGCGTAGGACCGGACGCCGCCGCTGCCGGTCGTGATGACCTCGGTGCGCAGATCGTTCTCCCAGACGAACGGGGTCGACCAGTTCGACCCCTCGTCCCGGTTCGTTCGCCACAGCTCGTCACCGGTCGCGGCGTCATAGGCCGCAACGAACGACTGACCGTCGTTGTCGTTGACGACATACAGCCGCCCGTCATGGAGCGCCGGTGAGGAGGCAGCACCCCAGTTGCGGCGCGGCAGCCACTCCATTGGCACCGACCAGACCGGATCCCCGGCGAAGTCGACCGCGAACATCCCGATGTCGGCAAGATAGACGTAAACGCGCTCGCCGTCGGTGACCGGGGTCTCCGAGGCGAAGGTGCTCTTCTGGTGCGTCGGCAGCGACGGCACCGACATGTGGAGCGTCCGCTCCCACCGGACCTCGCCACTCTCGAAATCGAGGTCGTAGAGCACCCATCGCACCGGCGAGAACACCTCGAAGATGTCGGCCCTGGTCATCGCCCCACCAAGCGACCTGGCTCGATAGTTCTCGACTGGCTGGATCGGAATATCCGACCCGCTGACGACGGCCGCGGCCAGAACGAAGACGTGGTCGCCCCACACGATCGGCGAGCTCCAGGCACGCCCAGGCACGTCGACCTCCCACGCGATGTTCTCGCCCGGTCCCCACGTATCTGGCAACGCCGGGTCGTCGGCAACGACGCCGGAAGCCTCACCACGAAACTGCGGCCAGTTGGTCTGGGCCGCTATATTGGTGACCGTCAGAGCCGTCACACCCAGGACGGACCCCATCAAACGAGTGATCATCATCAGCCCCTCGAAATCGTCGAGAACCTTCAGGATAGCCGGTTTTCCGGTTATTGTAGTGCAGCGTTCCCAGTTCACCGAGGAGACGGATGTCCCGAAGACCTGTGCTCGTCGCCGGTATCGCGCTCGGCATGCTGGGAGTGGTCATCCGTACGGCGCCGGCGGAAGTGGCCGGCGCGACGCAGGCGCCAGGGGAGCACTTCGTGGCATCTCGTCCGGAGACGCTGAGCTGGGGCTGGTTTCCACTCGACAAGCCGCCGGTGCTGACGATCGCATCGGGGGACACAGTTCGCATCGATACCTTGAGTCACGCCGGTTCAACGCAGCGCGCCCATCCGGCGGACTCGCTGGCGGAGCTCGGGGTCGAGCGCGACGAGATCCTGGCCGACGTGGTCGACTTCTGGGAGTCGCGCGAGGGACGTCCCCGCGAGGGCCGCAGCGGGCACGTCATCACCGGGCCGGTCGCCATCGAGGGCGCCGAACCAGGTGACATGCTCGAAGTGCAGGTGCTCGAGCTGACGCCCCGGGTTCCCTACGGCATCAACAACACCGGCCCCACGAGCGGGGTCTACGGGACGACCTACCCCGGGTCGCGGCCGGGAGACGCCCGGCGCGATATCGACGCGGCACGACATCTCTACCGGACCGAGACGGTCGACGAACGCCTGGTGGCGGTGGTCTCCGACGAGATCCACGTCCCGCTGGCGCCGTTCATGGGCATCATGGCGGTGGCACCGGAACCGGTGCTTGGCGAGCCAGGGGTCGCGATTTCCGGCGTGCAGGCGTCACGCCCTCCGGGACGATTCGGCGGCAACATGGACGTCAAGGACCTGGGCGTCGGCAGCACGTTGTTCCTCCCGGTGCTCCACCCGGGCGCCCTGTTCTACGTGGGCGACCCGCACTCGGCGCAGGGGGACGGCGAAGTCAGCGGCACCGCCATCGAGCAGTCGCTCACCGGACGGTTCCGGTTCGTGCTGCACAAGGACCGCCCGTTGGCAATGCCCCGGGCCGAGACCGACACGCACTACATCTTGATGGGCATCGACCTCGACCTCGATCGGGCGCTGCAGCAGGCGGTGGACGAGGTGGTGGCGTTCCTGGTGGCCGAAAAAGGGCTCACCCCGACGATGGCGACCTCGCTGGCCAGCATTGCCGTCGATTTCCAGGTGGCCGAGGCGGTTGACCTGACGCAACTGGTGACCGGGAAGATCCCCAAGAGCATCTTCCGGTAGCCCAGCGACTTCTGAGGATTCGACATGAGACGAGCACCCGCGCTGGCCGCCCTGACGACCATGATGACCACGGCGCTGCTGTCGGTCACGCTCACGAGCGGCAACGCCCAGGAGGAGCGGGCCGTGACGATCCAGTCGATGGATGTCCGCGAGAACCTCTATGTCATCAGCGGCGGCGGCGGGCACACCGCGGCGCTGGTCACCGAGGATCAGGGAGTCGTCATCGTGGACACCAAGCTCGCCGGCTGGGGGCAGTCGATCATCGACACGATGGAGCTGATCACCGACCAGCCGGTGACCACCATCATCAACACCCACACACACGGCGACCACGTCGGCGGCAACGTGGACTTCCCCGCTGCGGTCGAGGTCGTTGCGCACGCCAATGCCGCCACCCGGATGGCCGACATGGACGCCTTCGCGGGGGCGAACGCCGACGGCCTCCCGGACCGCGGCTACACCGACCGGATGACGCTGTTCGAGGGGCGCGACCAGATCGACCTGTATCACTTCGGCGCCGGACACACCGACGGCGACACCGTGGTGGTGTTCCCGGCAATCGGCATGGCCCACCTGGGCGATCTGTTCGCCTTCATGGGTCCGCCGTATATCGACGTGGCCAATGGCGGGAGCGGTGTCGCCTACCCCGACACGCTCGACGCCATCGTGTCGTCGTTCAGCGACATCCGGCGCGTCATCCCAGGTCACATCCCGCCACCACCAGGAAGCCCGATGCGCGGCTGGACCACCTGGGACGATCTGGCCGAGTACGCACGCTTCAACCGTGACTTCCTCGACGCGGTGCGTGCCTCCCGCGAGGTCGGACGTTCGGTCGAGGAGGCGGTGGAGGCACTGGACCTGTGGAACCGCTATCCCAATTACTCGCAGGATCGGGTCGAAGCCAATGTCCAGGCGATCTACGACGAGCTCGGACGGTGAGGTTGCCAAGAAGTCAGAAGGTAGA
>JASLOY010000015.1 GCA_030745255.1 Vicinamibacterales bacterium | reverse complement strand
CGGGTCGAGATCGAGCAACTCCCCGATGGCGGGCCACCACGTGTCGAGACTCTCGCGACACCGGTCGGTTCCGCGGTTCACACTGATCCCGATAACCGGGCACCCGATGCCGCGCACACGCAGCGCCGAGAGCGTCCCGGCGAAGATGCCGCCGGTCCCGAACGGTGTATAGACGGCGGCAGGCTGAAGTCCCGCGTCGGCGATCTGGTCGGCGAGCTCGAGTCCAGCCTGGACATAACCGAGGCAGCTCAGCGGCGTCGAACCGCTGACCGGGATGTAGTACGGCGTCTCGCCGTCGGCTCGCAGCGCGTCGCACAGCGCGTGCGCGTGGCGTTCGAGATCCCAGTGTTCGTCAGTGTGGGCAAACGTGACGCGCGCGCCCATCAGATAGACGGTCAGCAGGTTGCCCTGGAACACCCGGCGGTCGTCTCGGCTCAGCACCACCGCGGCGTTGAGCCCGACACGGCGGGCGGCCGCGGTGGTCAAGCGAGCATGGTTGCTCTGCGCGCTGCCGCAGGTGACCAGCACGGTGGCGCCGGACGCCCGAGCCTTCGCCACCTCATATTCGAGCTTGCGTGGCTTGTCGCCCCCGAGCGCCAGGTCGGTCAGGTCATCGCGCTTCAGATGCAGATCCAATTCGAGCCGCGCGCCGGCGTGCGGCAAACGGTCCAGTGGGGTCGGTGTGCGGGTCAGGATCTCGCGGGGATAGCGGGCGAGCGCGTCCTCGATGGCGGTCGGCATGACGCGATGATCGCCTTCCTGCCGCAATCGGGGCAAGGTTGGTGGTATACAGGGGGGGCTGGAAGCAGGAATCGAGAGACGGGAAGCAGAGATCGGAACGGCGAAGCCCTCCAGCTCCCTTCTGACTTCTGCCTTCTGACTTCTAACCTCTCAGGGTACTCAGCGGAGAGCGGAGACATGGCGAACGCATCCGACCGAGACCTCGGCATGCACCGCGTTGTCACGCGGCGCGACTTTCTCAACGGCGTCGCGCTGCCGGTCGGCGGCGCGCTGGTCCTGCCGCGCTGGGCGAGCGCCCTTGAACAGACGGCCGCACCCGGGCAGCCGGTCGACGACTACCCCCCCACGCTGGCCGGCATGCGTGGCAGCCACGATGGCTCGTGGGAAGTCGCGCACCAGATGCGCGACCAGCGGGGATGGGACCTCTCGGGCGCGGCCGACACCGGCGAACGCTACGACCTGATCATCGTCGGCGGCGGAATCAGCGGTCTGGCCGCGGCCCATTTCTTCATCACACACGTCGGGCGCGATGCGCGGGTGCTGGTGCTCGACAACCACGACGACTTCGGCGGGCACGCCAAACGAAACGAATTCCACTACAACGGACGGACGCTCGCGCTCAACGGCGGCACGCTGAACATCGAGTCTCCCGAACGCTACAACGTGCCGTCGCGCGCGCTGCTCGACGCGATCGGCATCGACCTCGACCGGTTTCTCGCCGCCAACACCGACAGCCGCCGGATGTATCGCCGCCTGGGGTTGGGCTCGGCATATTTCTTCGACAAGGAAACCTGGGGCGCCGACCGGTTGGTGAAACGGGACGGCGGTCGAGGCTACAGTGCGGCGTTCCTCGCGCAGACACCGCTGTCGGACAGGGCGCAGCGGGATCTACTGAGACTCTACGAGACGTCGCTCCCAGACTACCTGCCGGGGCTGTCGTCAGCCGAGAAGAAGGCTCGGCTGGCGAAGATGACCTACACCGACTTCATGCTGAACCTGGTCAAGGTCGATCCCCAGGTGATGTGGTTCTTCCAGAACACCGGTCACGGCAGCTTCTCGGTCGGCGCCGACGCGTTGCCCGCGCTGTTCGCCTGGGAGATGGGGCAGCCCGGATTTGGAGGTCTGCAGCTCGAGCCGACCCCGGACGGCGTGCTGGCCGACCTTCCGGGCGGGCACCACGGACGTCAGCGTCCGGGCCGCGGGGCGGTGCACTTCCCCGACGGCAATGCCACCATCACCCGACTGCTGATGCGCTGGCTGATCCCCGACGCAGTGCCAGGTTCCACCCAGGAGGACGTCGGCATGGCGCGGGTCGACTACGACCGGCTCGACCGGCCGAACCAGGCGGCCCGCATCCGGCTCAACAGCACGGTGGTCCACGTGCGCCACCGCGGGAACGGGTCAGAGCGGGACGTCGAGGTCAGCTACGTCCGGGGCGGGCAGACCCATCAGGTCAGAGGCCGCGCCTGTGTGATGGCCTGCTGGAACACCGTGATTCCGTATCTGGTGCCGGAGCTGCCGCAGCGACAACGTGAGGCGCTCGCCTTCGGCGTGAAGGCGCCGCTGGTCTACACGAGCATCGCCATCCGCAACTGGACCGCGTTCGAGAACCTCGGCGTCAGCCGCGTCAGCACGCCGAGCATGTATCACACGCGAGTCGGCCTCGATGAGGCGGTCAGTCTGGGCGATCTGCGCCATGCCGAGTCTCCCGAGGAGCCGGTCGTGCTCAGCCTGGCCCGGTATCCGTCCTCACCCGGGACGCCGCGCAAGGAGCAGCATCGCATTGGGCGTCAGGACCTGCTGAGCACAACCTTCGAGACCTTCGAACGAAAGCTGCGAGACCAGCTTGGCCGGGTGCTGGGTGGTGGCGGGTTCGATCCGGCGCGCGACATTCTGGCGATCACGGTGAACCGATGGCCGCACGGGTATGCGTACACCTACAACAGTCTGTATGACCCGATGGAGTGGGTGTTCTCGTCGACCAACGAGCGTCCTTGCGTGATCGGCCGACAACCGTTCGGACAGATCACGATTGCCAACTCGGACGCGGCGGCGAGCCCGCACACCGACGCCGCCATCCTCGAGGCGCACCGGGCCGTGCAGGAAGTACTGCAGCGGCGGGCGATGCCAATACTCGGGGAATAAGCCCCGACTCCTAGAAGTCAGGAGACAGAAGTCAGGAGGAAGCCTGAGGGCTTCGCCAGGATCACGTTAGGTGGCCGCTCGAGGACACTGGCCGCTGCTTCGTTGAATACGTCGGATAGTACGGAATAGGATCAGCGACATGCAGAACAGCAACTCTTCTCGGTGGACAACCGTTCTCTGGTGCGCGACCTGCGCGATTGCGCTGGCGATGGTAGCCGCATGTGGCGCCGGTAGCGCTGAATCGACGACAGTGGCCGACGCGACGAGTCCGATGTCGTGCGCGACGCTCGCCGGCCTCGTGCTTCCGGACACAACCGTCACCCTCGCCGAGGCGGTGCCGGCCGGTCGGTTCACGCCGCCCGGAGCCAACCGGCCGATCGACGTTCCGGCATTCTGCCGGGTCGCGGCTACGACCGAGCCGGCGATCAACTTCGAGGTCTGGCTCCCGTCCGAGGGATGGAACGGTAAGTTCCACACCGCGGGCAACGGCGGCATGGCCGGCGTCATCAGCTATGGGGCGATGGCAGGTGCGCTCGAGCGCGGCTATGCGACCGCCAGCACCGACACGGGACACGTCCGCGGGGACGGCGGGTTCGATGCGGATTGGGCGCTCGACCGTCCGGACCTGGTGGAAGACTTCGGCCACCGTTCGCTGCACCTGACGGCGGTCCATGGGAAGGCGATCGCCGAAGCGCGGTACGGCGCGCCGCCTGACTATTCGTACTACGTCGGCTGCTCGAAGGGCGGTCAGCAGGGCATGATGGAGGCGCAGCGCTATCCTGAAGACTTCGACGGTCTCGTCATCGGCGACCCGGCCCACAACTGGACCAGTTTCTACGCCAGTGCCCATCTCTGGTACGCCCTCTCGACGCTCGACGACCCTGACAGCTACATAACGCCTGAAAAGGCGGCAATTCTCGGCAACGCGGTTACCGCCGCGTGTGACGCCCTGGACGGTATCGAGGACGGCGTCATTGACGATCCGCGAAAGTGTGCATTCGACCCGGACACGCTGACCTGTGCTACCGGTCAGGACCAGGACACGTGCTTCACACGGAAACAGGTCCAGGCGGTCAAGGACATTTGGCGCGGTCCGGTGAACGCGGCTGGCGATGTGATTTACCCAGGGCTCGTGCCCGGTGGGGAGGCGAGTCCGGGCGGTTGGTCGGGCTGGGTGACAGGACCGGAGGCCTACGCCGGCACCCACTTCCTCGCGGCCGAGGACTTCATGCGGAACATGGTGTTCAACGATCCCGAGTGGGACTTCCGAACCTGGGACTACGAACGCGATCTGCCGATCGCCCTTGCCAAGACAGGCCCGGCGCTCGACGCGAACAATCCCGACTTGCGCCCCCTGCGCGACCGTGGCGGAAAGGTGCTGCTTTATCACGGCTGGAGCGACGCCGACATATCACCGCTCGGCACCATCGCCTACTACGAAGAGGTCGTGAAGCTGTTGGGCGAGGGCAAGGATTCAGCCACGGCGCTCGCCGAGGTGCAGGAGTTCTTCCGGCTCTTCATGGTGCCGGGCATGGGACACTGCCGCGGCGGACCGGGACCGGACCGCTTTGACGCCCTGACGGCGCTCGAGCAGTGGGTCGAGGACGAGGTCGCTCCAGAACAAATGGTCGCGTCGAAACTCGAGGACGGCGAGGTGGTGCGAACCCGCCCGCTGTGCCCCTATCCGCAGGTCGCTCGGTGGAGCGGTACCGGCAGCACCGACGATGCCGCGAACTTTGCCTGTGTGCGGCCGGATTGAGCCGGACGGGCCGGGAGAGGACAAGTCAAGAAGCGCCTGTTCGCGACCAGGGCACCTCACCGCTATTCGTAGCGGAGCGCCCGCATCGGCTCGATTCGGGAGGCGCGCCGGGCGGGAATGAACCCGGCGGTCAGCGCCACGACGCAAAGCGCCACCGTCGCCCCGGCGATCGCCAGGGGGTCGTGGCCCTCGAGCTCGAACAACAACGACTGGGCGAGCCGGCCGGCCACGACGGCCAGCGCCACGCCCGCGGCGCCGCCGATCACCGTCATCCAGCCGACCTGCCCCAGCACCATCCGTCGTACCCGGGCGCCGTCTGCGCCCAACGCCATCCGCAACCCGATCTCCCGGGTGCGTTGTGTGACGGTGTAGGCCAGCACACCGTAGAGCCCGACCGCCGCAAGCAACGTCGCCAGCACGGCGAACGCCGCCGACAGCGTGCCGATCAGACGGTCGACAGCGACGTTGTCGCGAATCTGGTCCTCCATGGTACGGGGCAGCTCCACCGGCAGGTTCGGGTCGAGACGAGCGACGATCCGTGGGACGACCGGAAGCAGCGCGGCAGGGTCCGATGCCGTGCGCAGATAGAAGCTCATGACGGTGGCGGCGGCCTGGCGATACGGGACGAAGTATTGAGCCGGAATCTCGCGCTTCACTTCGCTGTACTTCGCGTCCTGGACCAGCCCCACGATCTCGATATCGAGCTCGTCGCCTCGGCCCCGCCGCATCCGCCTGCCGACGACATCGAGGCCGAGCTCGAACTTGCGCGCGAACGCCTCGTTGACAATGGCGACCTTCGGTGCCTCCACCCCGTCGCTCCGTGTGAACTCTCGCCCCGCGAGCAGGGGGATGCCCATCGTGCCGAAGTACCCTGCCCCGATGTTGTTCGTGCTGGCGCTCGTGTTGGTGTCGGGGCCGGCCTCGAACCCTTGGACCGACACGCTGTTGTTCGTGTTGCTTCCGGCCAGCAACGGGATGGTCGAGGCGGCGACGTCGACGACACCCGGAAGCGCGGCCATCTCATCCTCCATCTGCTCGAAGAGGGCCAGCGATCGCTCGGGCGTGTACCCATTCAGCCGTGGAGAAACGCGAAAGGTCATCAGGTTGTCGGACTGGATACCCAACTCGACCCGGCTGACATTGATCAGGCTGCGGGTGAATAGACCCGCCATGACGAGCAGGGCCATCGACAGCCCGATCTGCGCCGTGGCCAGCCCGCTGCGGAATCGCTTTGCCGTGCGCCCGCCCGTCGACCGGCCCGTCTGCCCCTTCAAGGTCGCCGACAGGTCGGGCTTGGTGCTGTGCCACGCCGGGAGCAAGCCGAACAGCAGTCCGGTCGCGAGCGCCAGCGTCCCGGTGAACAGGAGCATCGTGGCATCCAGGCGGAATTCGATGATCGCTGTCGCCTCGGGCGGCAGCATCGACGCGATGAAGGCCAGCGTCCAGCGGGCGACAAGGAGGCCGCCCAACCCACCGAACCCGGCCAGCAGCCACGACTCGGCCAGCAGTTGCCGGATGAGCTGTCCGCGGGTCGCCCCCATCGACAGCCGCACCGCCATCTCGCCGGCGCGGTCGGCGGTCTTTGCCAGCAGCAGGTTGGCGATGTTCACGCAGGCTAGCAGCAGCACGACGCCGGTCACGCTCAGCAGGAGAAACAATGGCGCCGCCGCCTCTCGCAGGAGATTGCTCTGACCCCGCGCGCCCGGAGTAAGCGCGATCTGCTTGGCGGCAAACCGTTCGAGGGTGCGGTCGGTGAGACCCTGCTGCAAGGCCAGCTCGACATCGTTGATGATCGCGCCGTATGGCACGTTGACACCGGTCGTGGCGGCATCGATCGACAGACCCGAAGCGAGCCTGGCAAACAGATACACCCAGTAGGACCGGCGGTTGTCGACGTCGTCGCGTCCCCGCATCGGCGCGCTCATCGTGAGCGGCACGAACACGTCGGGCCGCTCGCCCACGGTCGTGCCATGGAAGCCGCGCGGCGCGACACCGACGACCGTCATCGCCTGGCCATTTACGATCACCGTGTCGTTGAGTATCGCTGGGCTCTCGTCGAATCGACGCCGCCAGTGGTCGTAGGCCAGGACGACCACCGGATGTGCGCCCGGGGTGCGGTCGTCATCCGGAGTGAAGAGGCGCCCGAGGACGGGGCGCAGACCCAGCACCGGAAAGTAGCTGCCGGAGACCAGCATCCCCTGCCCGCTTGCGGTCTGTCCGCCGTGGGCGAGATTTGCACCGAAGGAGCGATGGCCGGCGATCCCGGTGAAGACGGTCTGCTCGCGCTCGAGGTCCCGGAACATCGGGTAGCTGAAGACGTGGTCGCTGTCGCCACCCATGTTGGTCGACTGTGATCCAGGTTTGGGGCCGGGCGAGAGCAGGTTGACGAGCTCCCCGGGGTCGCGCGCCGGCAGCTCCTCGAACAAGATCGCGTCGAACATCGAGAAGATCGCCGCGTTGGCTCCGGTGCCGAGCGCCAACGACAGCACGGCAACGCCGGTCACGAACGGCGTCCGAAGCAGGGTGCGGACGGCGCGACGAAGAGGTCGCATGGGTTGTTGGACGGAAACGGTCCAGGGAAGGTTGCGCTGACCTGATATCGTCGATGCTCGATGGCGCAGCTGGCTCTCACGAAACCTATGGCCGCGGCCGCAACACTCGAGCTGGTCTCACGGGTGGAACGGGCCCTGACATTGTTTCCCGAACTGGGCGATGAGCGTGTCACCCTCGGGTTGACCGCCAGCCGCGGTGTGGACGGCCTGGCGTATCCCAGCGAGCGGCTCATCCGTCTGAACCCGTACCGCAGACGGATGGTGACGTACTTCACCATCGGGCACGAGCTGACGCACCTCGTGCAGACACCGGGGCTCGGTCTGATTCCCAGCGGGGAAGTGCAGTGCGACATCTGGACTCTGGCGAGGGATGCCCTGTTTCTGGACGAAAAACCGTGCTATCTAGACATTGACTGCGATGGCCGGTCGTGGCGCCGCCACGCCCACGCTGTTCGCCAGTTCTGCGTGAGCGCCATCGAAGTCCGGCAGCGGAATCGCCGCTACATCGTTTGGCTCCGCGAGCAGCTCGCCGCCTACTTCAACCGCCCTGAACCCTACCAACTCGGCTTGTTCGACGACACCCACTTGACTGCCGCGCAACAGGCACTAGAATAAGAATTGCACCGAGATCGGAATTAATATCACTGAGATGCGGACCGATGGCCCCTTCTGAACGCGCCGAGAGACTCCAGGCCGCCGGGCTGAAAGTGACCGGCCCTAGGCTCGCGATCCTCGATGCGGTAGAGCGGAACCGGAACCACCCCAGCGCCGAGGAGATTCATCAGGGACTGGCCGACAGCCACCCGTCTGTCTCGCTCTCG
This sequence comes from Vicinamibacterales bacterium, assembly GCA_030745255.1. Lineage (GTDB taxonomy): Bacteria > Acidobacteriota > Vicinamibacteria > Vicinamibacterales > UBA8438 > NP936. Next base: position 10,169 of record JASLOY010000015.1, on the reverse strand, counting down.
ACGGTGTACAGCACATTGGGCACGTTCGTCCGTGCCGGACTGGTCCGCAAGCTGTCCGAGGTGGACGGCAAGCTGCGTGTCGACGGCACGAAGGCGGCCCACGACCATGCGATATGCCGCATGTGCGGAGCAATCTTCGACATCGATCGCGATGTCGCCGCGGCGGCGGCGACGCCGACCGAGCTACCCGGCGGTCTCGCCGTCCTCGAGGTCCGCGTCGAGTACGACGTGGTCTGCTCGAACTGCCGGACCACCGACTGAATCACGTCAGAAACCGTCATCCACACCCGGGAGGAACCACACGATGGCCGAGTTGAAAGGCAGCAAGACCCAGCAGAATCTGAAAGACGCATTTGCCGGCGAGTCGCAGGCGAACCGACGCTATCTGTTTTTCGCGAAGTCGGCCGACATCGAGGGCTACCCGGAGGTGGCCGGCCTGTTTCGCGCTACCGGCGAGGGCGAGACCGGTCACGCCCACGGGCACCTCGACTATCTGAAGAAGGTGGCCGACCCGGCCACCGACATGCCGATGACCGACGTCACGGAAATGCTCGCTTCCGCCGTGGCCGGCGAGACCCATGAGTACACCGACATGTATCCGGGTATGGCCAAGACCGCCCGCAATGAGGGCTTTGGCGAGATCGCCGACTGGTTCGAGACGCTAGCCAAGGCCGAGCGTTCGCACGCCGGCAAGTTCCAGAAGGCGCTCGACGACTTCTAGAAGCACCCTCGACGATGGCCGCCGACACCGAACGGGACGGACGACTCGACCACATCGGGCACGAGCCCTCCGACGGGTTGAGCTACAACCCGAACGAGTCCAAGTACTGGGACAAGGCGGCGCTGAGCCAGGAGTTGGAGCGCAGCTTCGACCTGTGTCACAGCTGCCGTCTGTGTTTCAAGTTCTGCCAGTCGTTCCCGACGCTGTTCGAGGGCGTGGACGCTCGCGGCGACGTGCGGTCGCTGCCCGACGCGGTGACGACACAGGTCGTCGACGAGTGCTTCCAGTGCAAGCTCTGCTACACGCAGTGTCCCTACACCGAGGCCGAAGGCCACGAGTTCAAGCTCGACTTTCCGAGGCTGATGCTGCGCGCAAACGCGATCCGGCGACGCGCAGAGGGAATACCGCTGCGCGAGAAGATGCTCGGGGATCCCGATCGGCTGGGGAAGATGGCCTGTCGGACCGCCGGTCTCGCCAACGCCGCCAACCGCTTCCGGCCCCACCGCCTGCTGATGGAGACGGCGGTGGGGATCCACCGGGACAAGCTGCTTCCCGAGTTCGCTTCGACCACGTTCGAGGCCTGGGCACAGCGGCAAGACGCATCCCCCGTCGCCGCAGCCGATCGCCCCGTGGTGTTGTTTGCCACCTGTTTCGTCAACTACAACCGGCCCGAGATCGGGCAGGCCGCCCACCGTGTGTTGACACGCAGCGGCTGCCGGGTTGCCTGTCCGGAGCTCAACTGCTGCGGGATGCCGGCGCTCGACGGCGGTGACATCGCCTTCGCACAGCAGCAGGCGCGGAACAACGTCGAGACGCTGCTCCCCCTCGTCGAGCAGGGGCAGACAATCGCGGTGCTCAACCCGACCTGCAGCCTGATGATGCGGCAGGAGTACCCGGAGCTACTCGACGATCCGAACGACCCGCGGATGGCCGCTGCCGCCCGCACCGTTGCCGCCGCCACGAAGGACGCCTGTGAGTATCTTCATGACCTGCGCAAGGCAGGCGGGTTCAACGAAGACTTCAAGAGTACCCCGGGTGGTCCGGTGGCCTACCACGCCCCGTGTCACCTGCGGATGCAGAGCATCGGGTTCCGCGGACGAGACCTGATGCGACGCATCCCCGGGGTCACACCGAAGCTGACCGCGGAATGTTGCGGTCACGACGGGACCTGGGCGATGAAGACGGAGTACTTCCAGCTTTCGCTGAAGAACGGTGAAAAGGCGTTTGATGGCATGCAGCAGGCTGACGCCGAGGTCTGGGCGACCGAGTGCCCGCTGGCCGCGGTGCAGTTCGAGCAGGCCTGTGGCAAGAAGGCGCTACATCCGCTGGAAGTAATCGACCGGGCATACGAAGTCGATGGCTTTCCAACCCGCATCGACTCTGAAGAATGACGAGTGACGAGTGACGAGAACTGAGAGATTGAGAGGGTAGACCGGTGACACTATTGACCGCGCGCGACATCCAGGGCAAGAGCGAGTACGAGCAGGCACGCCCCGCATTCAGACGTCGCATCCAGGTGCTCAAGGACAAGCGGCGTGTGTTGGTGGGCGACCACTGCTCGGTGCACTTCGAGTGCCGCGAGACGATGCGCTACCAGGTGCAGGAGATGTTGCGGGCCGAGGACAGCTGGACCAGGCCCCACGCCGTCGCCGACGAGTTCGAGGCCTACAACCCGCTGATTCCACAGAAACACGAGCTCTCGGCGACGATCATGTTCGAGTACGAGACGGCCACAGAGCGGAGCACGTTTCTACCGAAGTTCGTCGGAATCGACAGACACGTCTGGTTGCATATCGGCGACACCGATCCGGTGCTGGCGACGTTCGACCGTGGTCAGATCGACGAACGGGGCGTGTCCGCCGTGCAGTACGTCAAGTGGATCCTCAGCCCCGAGCAAACCGACGCGCTCGGGCGGGACGGCACCGTGTTGCGACTGCGCATTGACCACCCGTCATACCAGGCCCAGGCGGTGGTGTCGGAAGAAACCCGAAGGGAAATCGCCGGCGATCCGCTGTAGCGCAGCCCTTCGGATGTCCAGCGTGCGGGCTACTGCGGTGTCGCGTAGCCCTGCACCGTGGGTCGCCGGGCATCACTTAGCCGGGGCTACGCCCCGGACCCCACGCGGGCACTACGCGGGGACCCCTACGCCCCACTCCGCACCCGCGGGGCGCGCAGTGTCGCGCGCCTGGCGTACCGCTGTGGCGCAGCCCTTCGGATGTCCAGCGGGCGGGCTACTGCGGTGTCGCGTAGCCCTGCACCGTGGGTCGCCGGTCCGCCACGCTATCGGTGACCGCCTGTGTGACCACGTTCGAGAACCGCGGCCGGATGTTCAGCGGGGCGTGCCCGGGTAGCTGAATGAACATGAGACCGATCAGATCCTCCACCGGGTCGGCCCAGTAGAGCGTGCCAAACGCTCCGCCCCACCCGTAACTGCCGGGCGAGAGCGCGTCATAGGATTGCGCCGGGTCGGTCACGATGCCGAACCCCAGCCCGAACCCGTAGCCCGGCCCACGGATGTAAACGTCCTTGCCGGCGCCGATCTGGTTGCTGATCATCAGATCGACGGTCATGCGGCCCAGCAGACGCACCCCGTCGAGCTCGCCGCCATTGGCGATCATCTGCGCGAACCGGAAGTAGTCGGCCGCGGCGGCACTGAGCCCGGCCACACCCGAGAAATAGGTGGTTGGCTCACGATACTCGGGCGCCCGTGACAGCTCGGCCTGGCCGTCGCCGTTTGGCCGATAGACCGCCGCAACGCGATCCACCTTTTCGCGCGGGACGTTATAGAAGATGTCGTGCATCCCGAGGGGCTCGAAGATCCGCTCCCTCAGGAACGCGTCGATGGACATCCCCGAGATTTTCTCGACGAGCACGGCCACGTAATCGGTCGATGATCCGTATTGCCAGTGGTCACCCGGGTGAAAAGCAGCCGGAATTCGAGCTGCGCGGGCGACCCGCTCGCCTAGCGTGGCGAACGGTTCGCCGTCGTTGGTCACAAAGCGGCGATCCTCGGCGGACAGACCCGCGCCGTTCGCGTTCAAGGTCAGCCCGGACGTATGGGTCAGGACGTGGCGAATCGTGGTCGGTCTGACCTCCGTCACCCGGCGCTGATTCGGCCCGTTGGTCTCGAGCACCATGTGGTCCTTGTACTCGGGTATCCAGTCCGCGATCGGGTCGTCGAGCCGGAACAGGCCCTCCTCGAACAACATCATCAGCGCCGCCGACACGATCGGCTTGGTCATCGACGCCAACCCAAAGATGGTGTCGGTGGTCATCGCGACATTGGCTTCCTTGTGTTTCCACCCCAACGCCGAGTGATGCACCACCTTGCCCTTACGGGCCACGAGCGTCACCGCGCCAGCGATCTGGTTGTCGTCGATGAACCGTTGGAAGTACTCGTCCACCCGCTGCAGCCGCTCCGAGGACATGCCGACCGACTCCGGCGTCGCCATCGGCAAATCCTCGGCGGCCCGCGGCCGCGATGAGGTCGCCATGGTTGCGACAAGCAGACAGAGGCCGACGACGGCAAGACCGGGAACCTGGCGTCGAGAACTCGTGTTCGTCATCAGAAATCTCCTTGCATGGACCATCAGCTTACCAGACGCGGCCGCGGGCGGTTTCCTGGCGAGGCGTTCGTCTGGCCAGGCGCGGCTTCTTCAGACGGGGCTATGCCCCGCACCCTACGCGGACGCTACGCGGGGACCCCGAGAGCCCCACTCCGCGTCCACGGGGCGCGCACGTGCGCGCCTGTGACCGAGGAAGCAACGCCGACCAGACGGGCGCCTCGCCAGGAAACCAAGGGCGCAAGTGGCGCCAGGGGGATGACCCCGACCAGCGAGAACGACCAGGCGCTGGCGTCGTCGAGATAACGCTCGCCACCAACGACGTCCCCGGCCTTCGGCAACCCGGTCGCCACGAAATCGAGCGAGCCCTCCACTTCGAAATGATGCAGCCAGTTGTCCTCCGGTAGACGGCTGAACGGCAAGAACGCGGTGTCGAGCTCGAAGTTCAGCTTGTGCGTGTAGACACTGCCGGCACCTGGGGTCTCGCCGGGACTGATCTTGTCGACAATGTCGAAGTGGCTCTCGATCCAGCCAGCGGTCTGCTCCGGTTCGAGAATCGAGAGGTTCAACTCGAGCTCCACCTCGATGCCGTTGTCACGGAGCGAGGCCCGGCCCGCCTCGGCGGCGGTCGCGCCGGTGAACGGCTGGATGTCGGTCTCGCCAAAGGGGACGAAGATCGTCTCGACGGTGAAGCCGACGCGGGGAATCTCGGTCGGTATCCCGACGGCCAGAATCAGCTCGAACACCGACTCGCGCTCCTCTGTCGTGGTGGCCACCGCGTCGCCGAGCTCGTCAATCTCCTGAATCCGGGCGGCTCCGAACAGGTGCTCGATGGTGACGGTCGGCTCGATCTTCACGTCGGGCACGCAGAGAAACGCACACCGCTCCTGCGCGGGAACCGCCACCGGCCACGCCATACCGACAAGCGGCCCCAGTGCACAGATCCGCATCACGCCCCGAAGCCGTGGAAGCGAAAAACGAATCGTCATCGTCAGCGCAGGCTATCATTGGCTTCACGCTGATGAACAGGCTGCCCTCTCTGTCACGCCGGCTCGTGCGTTTGACGCTGCTCGCGTCTGTCCTGGCCGCCGGCTGTGCCCGCGCGACCGCTCCGAGCGACGATCTCTCCACGGCCGTCTACGTCGGGTCCGACTCGTGCCAGGAGTGCCACGAGGAGATCCACGCGCGGTGGCAGGACACGCTGATGGCCAAAGTGCTGCAGAATCCCCGCGAGCAGCCAGACGTGATACTGGGCGACTTCACGGTGGACGACCCGCTGGTGACCTTCACCCCAGACGACGTCGTCTTCACTTACGGCAGCAAGTGGAAACAGCGTTACTACACACAGGTCGGAGACGATTACTTCATCTTCCCGGCGCAGTGGGACGTACAGAACCGGCAGTGGCGCCGCTACGGCCCGCGCCGGGGCGGCGAGTGGTGGACCGAGCATTATCCGGAAGATCAGATGCAGCGTCCTACCGGACCGCTGTGCGATGGGTGTCACTCGGTGAACTACGACATCGCAGCCAAGGCACCCACCGAATGGAACGTCGGCTGCGAGAAGTGCCACGGGCCCGGCAGCGTGCACAACGTCGAAGAGACCGCCGTTTCCATCGTCAACCCGGCACGGCTCGACCCGGTGCGCGCCGACGATATCTGCATCCAGTGCCACTCGCAGGGCCAGCCGCGTGAGAAGCCGAACAGCATCGATGGGGTCTACTACGACTGGCCGGTCGGCTATGAACCGGGAGACCGGCTGAGCGAGTTCTGGGAGCTGGAGGGACCGGATCTCGGGGAGGAGACGGGCACGCACTGGCCCGAGGGCTCGGCGCACAAGAACCGGATGCAGGGCAACGACTACATACAGAGCCAGATGTATGTGAAAGGGGTCACCTGCTACGGCTGTCACGACGTCCACGGAACGGAGCACGACGGAGACCTGATCGCGCCGGGGAACGAGGTCTGTCTCGAGTGCCACGGCCCGCAGCTGCAGCCGGGCCCGCGTGGGTCGATCGCTTACCACACGCAGCACGAGGTCGATGGCGAAGGCAGTCTGTGCGTGGCCTGTCACATGCCATCGATCGCGCGGACCGTCGGTGACGTGACCGTGCGGAGCCACACGTTCAAGTTCATCTCGCCGGCGCTGACCGACCGTTACGGCATCCCGAACCCCTGCACCACCTGTCACGATGACCAGACGACCGCGTGGGCCATCGAGGCGCTCGAGGCCTGGCCGCAAGTCTCGCCGTGGCGAGTGGCGCCCTAGCAGTAGCCGGCAGCATGCACGTCCAGCTGCGTGCCACTCGGGTTGCGTCCCGCAAGCCAGTCAATGCGTCGAAGAATAAGGGAGCCATACGGGAAGCACTGATGCTACGGGCGTTCATCACGTTCAATCTTGGTCTCTTGAGCATGCCACTTGGCGTGAAGGTGTGGCTGCTGGCGCTGATGACCGCGAACATGGTCGTCCCGCTGGGCTTCATCTCCACGACTGAGGCCCGGGTCGTCATCCTCACGTTCTTGGCGAGCGCGATGCTCATGACCGCTCTGACGGCGTGGGGCGGCTTCACACGCCTCCTCGGTCTCGGCCACATCCTGTGGGTTCCGCTGCTCGTCTATCTCTGGCCCAGTCTGCAGGACTATCCGTCCGACACCGGTATCGGACTCTGGCTTCGCGTCCTCATCGTCCTGAATGCCATCTCCATCGGCATCGACACCTTCGACGTCGTGCGTTACCTGCGAGGTGACCGCGGCGAGCTCGTATGACGGAACTGGCCGACTGGGCTCCCAACCTGCACGCGCTCATCGTGCATCTGCCGATCGGTCTGCTGGTGACCGCCGTCGTGGCCGACCTGGTCGCGATGCTGCGCCGCGATCCCTCCGCCCTCGTAACGGTGTCGACCGGTCTGTACCTCGTGGGCACGGTGACGCTCGTCACCGCATACCTCACCGGGCGCAACGCCGCGCCGGTGGTCTTCACCCCCGGGATGGCGCAGTCCGTCGTGGTCCAACACTGGGACCGGGCGCTCTGGTGTGTCTGGTACTTTGCCCTCGTCACCACAGGTCGTGTGTGGGTCCGGCTTGCCGGCGGCGCGCCGCGCCGGATCGTCACCCTCGCCCTCGGGTCGGCCGGTCTCGCCGGTTTGATCCTGCTGACACAGACCGCCGAGCTCGGCGCCCGACTCGTCTACGAGCACGGCGTCGGCGTGGCGGCGCCGGTCTTGCCCGATCCGTAAGACAGGATGTGTTATTGCGCCAGGTGCAGCTCGCGGAGCCGCGATTGGTCATCCGCGGTCAGCGGCAGCCACTCTTGAGGGGCCTCAACGGCAGCCGCCGATGAGCAGGGGCCGCACATGAGCGTGGCGGTCGCGCGGTGGTGCGAGAGCCCGAGCGTATGACCCAGCTCGTGGGCAATCACATTTCGCAATACCTTGTCGTCGCTCCGGCGCTCTGGTTCTCGGGTACGAATCGCGACGAAGAATTCGGGTGAACCTGAGCGACTTGGCTGGTTTGGCTGGCTTGGCAATGCCCAGGCGAACGGCATCAGGGGCTGGCGGGACAGGAGGAGGACGACATCTGCCTGGAGGTTTGTCAGCTCACTGGGCGGTTGAGGTCCGGCCGAACCCTTCGGCAGTCGACCGCCACGTTGCGATACCTGCCGGGCGAAGTTTTCCATCGCTCGACTGTTAGGAGCCGCGATGACGAGGTCCGGTTCGCGAAGCCGGACGTCGAGATCGAGATCCGACAGCGTCCGGTTCCAGAACGCGACCGCCTCCCGAGCGAGCATCACCCGCTCATCGTCGTCGTCGGGGGCGACAATCAGGACCCGGCGTTCGACGACCTGTCCGGATGCGGCGGCCACCGGCAATAGGAAGGCACCCAGGATGGCAGCGACAAACCGGGCGGCAGTAGTCACAAACAGAAACCGGCGCAACCTGCCTGCCCCATCCTGTTTCCTGATTTCTGGCTCCAGAGGGTCACTCAATACCGGAAAAGATACCGCAATTTGGTGAAAATCGCGCGATTCGTACGGCGCAGGGCGTCGGTAAAGAAGAGCTGCTCGTCGATGCCGTCGCCATCCCGGTCCCCCTCCAGGCGGTCCGCCTGACGGTAGTGGTCGTCGTAGCCAAAGTAGAACACGGTCCCGGCGTTGATGCGGTAGGTGAAGAGCACGTTGAAATCCAGCTCCTCGCTGAACGTGTTGTACTCGGCGATGTTCCGCATCAGCAAGCGGTCGTTGAACGTGAGCACGCTCTGCGCCCGGTAGATCTTGACATCGAACACCTCGGCTTCGACGTCGCGCGTGTCAGTCAGCCGGCTCGTGTTGATGTTGATCTGCGAGCTCAACCGCGCGAACGGCCGCACCGTGACGTTGACTCCTGCGCGGGTGCCGGTGCCGAGAAACGGGTTGTCGAGGTCGAAGAAGATCTGGTCACCCGTGCTGTAGTTGCCGCCGAAGGAAAAGGCCCGACTGGTGTTGACCGCGCCGCCGACCGAGTACTCCGTCTTGTGGAAGTCGACGCCGCCGAACCGCTCCATGTCCCGGCTGACGCTGGTGTTGAACCTGATGTTCTTCGCGAAGCTGACGTTGACCCCGAGACTCGCGTTCTCGTCCTCGAGGACATCATCGAAGTTCCAGTTGCGGCCATAGCTGAGACGGGGACCCCAGTTGATGATCCAGCTCTCCGGCCACCAGCGATAGGAGATGTTGCCCGTGGTCCGGCGCTGGTCCGTGCGGCGAACGAAGCCGACCTCGGTGTCAAAGTCTGGCGAGATCTCGAACGCGGCGGCGAACCAGCTGAGATTGCGGCCGTTGTCGCTGATGCTGGCGTCAAAGACGTGGCCGTCGCGCTCGACGCCGTCCAGATCCCGGTGCCGCGTGCCGATCAGCCGGAAATTGGTCGACCGCGACCGTGACAGCCGGAAGGCTCCGTCGACACCCCCCAGCATGCTGCTGGAGTCGAGAAACTCGCGGTCGGTGAAGATGGCGCCGAGGTGCGACTCGGAGTAGACGTCGTATTTCACACGGCCGATGAAGTTCTGGGCCGTTTCGCCGAAACGTCGGTCGGTTACGTCATCGAGGTTGCCCGGCGCCTCATCGTTGGCGGTCAGCACGCCGATCGCGAATTTGCCAGCCTTGCCGGTCAGCTTCGAGCCCCACACCGGGTCGACGATGGTCCGCGTGTGTACGAAGGTCACCGGACCCGGGAGGCTGAAGATCTCGGCGCCCTCGACGAAAAACGGTCGGAGCTCCCGGAAGAAGAGCGGGAATCGGCGGTTGACCTCGACCTGCGGGCGGTCCGACTCGATCTGCGAGAAATCGGGATTCACCGTGAAGTCGGCGGTCAGATTCGAGGTGACGCCGTACTTGACGTTCAGCCCAGCCTCCGGGTCGGCGTCCCGGTTGACGAAGCCGCCGGTGGAGTTGTCAAGCGAGCCAAACTGGATGGCGGTGAAGGTCGGGAGAAACTCGAGGTTGCGGCTGGTCGAGAGGTTGGCCATCCCCTCGATCAGGCCCATCTGCTGCATGAAGCCGGAGACATCACGTGACATGGGTGCCCAGACGGCGTTCTCCTCGTTCTTGCTCTTGATCTCCCGCACGATCTGAAAGCCCCACTGATGGGGCACGCCGCGTTCCCGGCTCGGATACCGGATGCTCTTGAACGGCACCGCCATCTCGGCGACGTAGCCGTCCTCGACGATCTCGGTGGCACTGTAGAACAGGACATCCCACGACCGGTCCGCTGGAGGAACACGGCCACTCCCACGCCGACCGCCGCTGGAGTCGACGATGCCGTCCCCTTGTACGTTGTAGGCGTTCAGGTCGAACTCGAACGCCCGCTGCTGGTCGAGAAAGGTGTCGATGTAGATCGTGATCAGGTCGTCCT
>JASLOY010000159.1 GCA_030745255.1 Vicinamibacterales bacterium | reverse complement strand
AGTGCAAGTCACGCTGGACGGTGCGACGGGAAACTACCGCGCAGTTCCTGTTACTCAGGAAGAGCATGATCGCGTCAACGGCGAGAATAGGCTGGGCATCATGTTTCGAATTCTGACGGGATTTCCGCCAAGGAAGTTTGTCCGGCTAGATCCCCGTTAGGTGGTTCGCCCGCAACCCGCTCTTGGGTTCGACTCCCAGCCTCTCCGACATCGAGCACGCTTGATTCGAACGAATACACGGTTATGACTGCTCCACGCCGGGATTGTGCGGCGGGTCCATCTTCTGATTCCGCTTACCGGGGACCTATCCAAGCGGGCATCTTCTCGTCCGTAGCGCCGTTGGTGAGACGCGTCGGGTTGGTCATGGTATCAACGACGCCTTCTCCGTCCACATCAGACAGACTGGGCAGCACGAAAATGTCCTGATTCGTCCCAAGTCCACTTCGATTCGATGCGAAGGCGATCCGGCCGTCGGTGGACCACGCAGATGTCCCCCGTGCCTCGTGAGGGCCATGTGCTTCCCGTCTGGTGCAAACGTCAAGTGCACACTGTTGCCAGGTAGTACAGGGGTGTCCACGCGTTCAAGTCGTCGTCCGGTTTCCTCTCCGTTTCTTGGAACGAACCTGACGCCATATGCGAACGTCGGCTGGACCGAAAGGAGTGAAGACCTCGTGCTCCGCTGCCTCTCGCCTCACACTGTGTGCCACTGCAGACCGCCTGGCCCACAGTCCGCCCGACCTGGCCCCGCGCATGGCACACTTAGCCAGAAATACCCGTCCCACAGGAGGGGCTCAGCGCTGGTCGTTACGCGGCCGCTGCGTGCAAAGGAACACCATGAGACGTGCAAGCACGAGACTTCCGGGCGGCCTGGGCGTGTCGCTCGTGGCCATCGTGATGGCGGCCGTGGGCTGTAGCGAACCGGAGCCGGGGGAGACTGCGGACGTTCTGAGAACCGCTACGGCTGCGCCGCTCTACGCCTGGCTTCAACATGGCGCCGCTGGTCTCGAAGCCCGTGCGATCGTCAACGCTGGCACGCCCTGCCCGCAGGTTGACGTGGATGGGGTCGCGAGCGGCATGACCGAACGCGCAGACGCAGGTGCAGAGTTTGCAGTCGTGTCCTGCACCGCTCCGGTGAGCGGCTCGGCCGGCTCCATCTCGGTCGGCGCGCAGAACCTGCCTGCCCCCAGCGCGGCGCCCCAGCGCATCCTCGTCCTGGGAGACTCGGGGTGCCGCATGACCGCGGGGTGGTACGAGAACTGCGACGGCAGCGGAACCGGCGTCCCCTGGAGCTTCATTGCCGCCGCCACCGCGGCCGCGGCAGAACGGCCTGATCTCATCGTGCACGTCGGCGACTACGTCTATCGCGAAGCGGAATGCGACACGACCGAGCAGCCGGGCTGCGCCGGGTCTCCCTGGGGCGACAAATGGACCACCTGGGAGGCCGATTTCTTCGCTCCCTCGCGGCCCCTGCTCGACGTCGCCCCGTGGATCGTCACGCGCGGCAATCACGAAGATTATGGCCGTAACCACCTTGGGTGGCTGCGTTTTCTAGACGGCCGGGCGCTTGTCCCAGCCGATCTGACTGACGCGGGCTGCCCGCGATTTTCCGCCCCCTACAAGGTCGCCTTCGACGAGGTCGACTTTCTCGTCCTCAACACCGCCACCGACCCGAACGCATCGGGCCTGGACCCGAGTGCTCAGACCCGATACACGGAGGACTTCTCGCAAGCCGCTGGCCTGGTGACCGCGGGGCGCACCGCTTGGACCGTCACTCACCGCCCCTTTTGGGGGCTGGCGCCAGACTGGCAAGACCCCTCGAGCCTTGGGGTCGCCGACACCACGTTGCAGGCCGCGATTGCCGGGATGCCAGGCGGCGCATGGCCGCCCGACGTCGAGATGGCGCTGGCCGGGCACATCCACCTGCTCGAGACCCTGAGCTTTCGTGATGGCCGCCCCCATCAGGTGGTCAGCGGCGACGCCGGCACGGCGCAGGACGCCGCCATCACCGCCGAGGCGATCGCGCGCAACCCGCAGGTCTTCACCCAGCTCGGCATCGCTCCCGACGACTTTCAGAGCTATCACGACTTCGGATACGTTCTGCTCGAACCAGCGACAGAGGGCGGTTGGACCGTGACCGTCAAAGATCTTGCCGGCGACGTGCTGGAGCAGTTCCAGCTGCGGTGAGGACTGTGAGGCGTCAAATAGACGTGGACCAAAGGGGGCTGAACCAAGAAAGCCCGTGCAGCCAGGGGACGAGGTCCGCATGAGCCAGGCAACGTCGGCGGGATGGGCCGGGTGTAAACGCTCTTGATGATCAGGCTCAGTCGTCCACTACCTGACTGGCTGTTCAGTCGCGGTTGTCCCACCGGCCGCTGGCGCAGTGGGTGAGGTCCGAGGAGGCGCATCTGTCGACTGCACGAACAGCGATAGCAAGACCCCTGTCAGAATGAATCCACCAACAATCCGGATGAGCACGGACCCAGGGATGACCAGCGCGAAGCCAATCCACCCGAGAGGAGCGATCAGCAGTGGATCGCCAGCAAAGACACCGACCGCCGCGCCTACCAGGACCAGTCCAATCCCGATCGGAAGTTTTGCATCTATGTTGGTCATGTTGCCTGCCCCATGGTTGTGTCGAGTGTATCGCACCACGTGCGTTCGGCTTCAGAGGATTTCCCGTTTCGTCGAGCAGCCCGTCCCACGTCCACCGATCAGCCAGCGTCGAATCGGTGTCTAACTCGTCGCGGGGTGACTCTAGGTCCGAGCCGCCCCGACCGGACGGCTCGATAACCGCCTGGCGTCCTGACACTCTCCTTGACAATCGACAAGAGTCAGCTTATTCTGACACCCTTGTCGATTGTCTAGGGGAAGTAGCAGGTAGCCGGGATTCGATGCCGCGGGGCTGAACGACAGGTGATCAACCAAGGTGGGGAGGACGGGCCGGCTGCCTCTCGCGTTCGAGGATCGCAGAGGGAGGGTATGGCCGTAGACGGGGAGAGCCTGGTGTGCCCGAAGTGCGAAACGCCAATGGAGCTTGAACGGAGAACCTACAATCCGTGGGGGCACGGGGCCAGCGACCCGGTGAGGGTGCTCCACTGTCCTCGCTGCAACTACCGGGTTGTCGTCAAACCGGAACAGTCCTGAGCCCTGTCACGCAGGCTGAAACTGACCGCTGTTTCCTTCGTTCAGAACAGAAGGGAGGGGACCCCAAGCTCGATTGACACACCTGGGAACGGCAGATACTCTCGCACCGTTCAGTCGTCCATCGCAGCGGTCAAGAGGGCTGGAGGGATCATGACCAACCTGCTCAGATCACCCCTGGTTCGCAAGGTGCTGGTGGTTGTCGGTGTCCTGGTCCTCATCCCGGTCGTTGCGATCGGGACCTTGGCTATACGATCGGGGAGTGCCGACCCACCGTCGCCGTTCTTTGGAGGCGGGCCGCTCGTTGCCGGCGAGCTCGTCACGGGCCCGGAGCCGGACTGGAGCTTCGTGCGCGACGTCAGGAACATCGAGCTGCAGCTCCTCGACCCTCCGCGGTCCCGAGTGATTTGGATTGCGGACTATGACGGCAAAGCCTACGTGGTGTCCGGCTACATGGGCAATGCCATCGGCCGCTTGTGGAAACGGTGGCCGGGGCAAGCGGAGCGAGATGGTCGGGCCGTGGTGCGCATCGAAGGGAAGCGGTACGAGCGCACGCTCGTGCGCATCACGTCGGGGGCGGACGTAGTGGAAGGGGTCAGCGCCGAACTGGGACGCAAGTATGGATCCGGTGACCCGGGCCTCATAGAGTCCGGCGACAGGTGGCTCTTCGAGCTGGCGCCCCGCACCTCGGGCACGACGGGAGGGTCGAGGTGAAGCCGGTCTACGTGATCATCGGTGTCGTGATCGTCGTGGCCCTCAGCGTCCTGTTCGTACCCGGGGTCGCGGAGAACATCGAGCAGAGGTTGTTGGGTTTGGTGGCCGGGTGGGCTCAATAAGCCAACTTCTTGACCGCGAAGAATGAGGCGGGACAACGTCGGTCCTGGTGATCACCCGCACTGCCGGTGGCGACCGCCACGTTGATCGGCACCGTTGCCCTATCACACCGCGCTGCTGGCTTCCGCGACCTACACACCGATTACTCGATTACGGCGAGCGCCAGCCAGACGCAAGAGTTCAGCGCGGGTCTGGCGTCCCGGGCCCGTGCCTGAGGCCCGCAGGGTGCGGTCCTTCACGGGCACGCCTACTCCGCATTCAGCGCCGCCAACGGATCTGCCTTCGCGGCTTGGCGGGACGGCACCAGGCAGGCAAGCAGCGCCACACTGGCCAACAGGAGCCCCGTCACACCAAACACTACCGGGTCCGTCGAATCGACGTTCACGAGGAAACCGGTGGTCAGCGGCGTCACACCAGCGGCGGCCAGGAACCCCAGGGCCAGTCCGAACCCGGTCAGCCTCAGGCCTCGACCAACCGCCAACCGGACAATGCCGCCGGCGTTGGCCCCGAGCGCGGTGCGAATAGCGAACTCCTGCCGCCGCTGGCTGACCGAGTAGGCCACGACGCCGTAGAGCCCCACCGCCGCGAGCACCAGCCCCAGGGCGCCAAATGCGCCGATCACCGTGATGCCCAGCCGGACGAGCTTCAGTGACCCTATGTCGTACACGAACTGGTCCAGGGTGGCAATGCTGAAGAGCGTCACCGACGGGTCGCGCCGCCGCATGGCGTCGGTGACCGCCGAGACCAGGGCCATCGGCGGTCCGTCGGTGTGGATCTGCAGAGTGGCCGATCGAGAGAGCTGCCGGCCAAATGGCAAGAACACGAGGGCGGGTACCCTTTTGATATTGGTCCCGAGGCGCGTATCGGCCACGACCCCGATGACCCTGAACGGACGCTCCGGGGCACTGGCATCGAAGAAACGTTTGCCGAGCGGGTCCTGTTCGGGCCAGAGCCACCTCGCCGCCGTCTCACTGATCACCGCCACCGACGGGCCGTCGGCGGAGTCCTCGTCACGGAACCCGCGTCCCCGCAACACCGGGATGTCGACAGTGTCGAAGAACGCAGGGTCGACACGGTTCCAGGAGACCGATACGGGGGCGGTCTCCGGAATGGCGCCGCCATCCAGCGTGGCCACGTTCCTGCTGCCGGCAAACCCCGAGGGAAACCTCGCCCAACTCGCCGACCTGACGCCGGGCAGAGCTACCACCTCGGTCCTGACGTCGCGAAAGAACCTGAGTGCTTGTTCCGTGTCGTACCCCTGCGCGAGAGGGTCGACCCACACCGTCAGCAGCTCGTCGGTCCGAAACCCGAGGTCGATGGCGGCGGCGTTCTGTCCACTGCGGACGAACAGACCGGCGCAGACCACGAGCACGAGTGACATGGCCACCTGGGCGACGACCAACCCGCTCGTCAGGCGCTGCCCCGTGCCACCCCCGCTCGCGCGGCGGCCACCGTCCCCGATCGCGTGGGTCAAGTCCACCCGCGTTGTCCGCAGCGCCGGCGCGAAGCCGGCGACGAGACCGGTCAGGGTGGTCGCGACGGCGGTGAAGGCGAACACCCGCCAGTCCATCCTCACGTCGTAGGCCATCCGAACCACACCATCCGTGATGGCGAATGTGCTGAGCAGCTCGGTGGCCCACAGCGCCACCAACGCCCCGCCGATGCCGCCCAGCATCGCGAGCAAGACGGTTTCACTCATCAGCTGCCGAATCAGGCGCGGCCGCGTCGCGCCGAGACCCGCGCGCAACGCCATCTCCCGTTGACGAGCGATGCCGCGGGCAACGAGAAGCGTCGCAACGATGGCGCAGGCGATTAGCAGGACGAGTGACGCCAGCGTCATCACCAGCGTCGTCATGAGCGCCACGGTGCGGGCCAGCCCAGGCCACGGGCGCGCGCGGCGTTCGGCCTCGACCCACAGCTCGCTGTGCTCCATCGAGTCCGGATACTCGGTCCCGAGCGCCGTGGTCAGCACGCTGAGGTTCGCTCGCGCGGCGGCCACGGTCACGCCCGGCCTCAGGCGACCGATCAGGGAAAAGGTCTCTTGCCTGCGATTGGTGAGACCGTCGCTTCGATCCACGACGTACAGCTCGGGGGTAACCCCATAATTCTTGAACGTAAGACACTCCGGCGTTACGCCGATGACGGTGTGCGCTGTCGTGTCGAGCCGCACGACGCGTCCAACCACCGACGGGTCGGCCCCGAAGCGGTTCTGCCAGGCGCGATGAGACAGCACGATGACAGGGGCGTCGTCGCGGCGGGGTCCTTCGCCCGACAGAAACGTGCGACCGAGCGCCGCGCCCACCCGCAGCACCTCGAAGAAGTCGGGGCTGACATGCTGCATCACGGCGGGCCCGTCGGCGCCGGAGCCAGCCAGTATTTCCACGCCGTTCCGGTGTGCGGCCAGCCCCTCGAAGACCTGATTCTGATCCCGGTAGTCCAGATACTCGGAATACGACAGGCCGTGAGGCGTTTGCGTGTGCTCGTCGCGCTGGGCCACGACCACCAGCTGCTCGGGGTCGGGTGCCGGAAACGGGCGGACGAGGAACGCGCTGGCGATGCTGAACATCGCCGTGGTGCCCCCGATGCCGATCGACAGCACCAGCGCCGCCGTAGCCGTGAAGCCGGGGGTCCGCGTCAGTGCGCGGACGCCGAACCGCACATCGCGCCGCAGGTCGTCCAGCCAGGTCCATCCCCACGCGTCGCGGCACTCCTCCCGCAGCTTGAGCGCATTGCCGAACGTTCGGTGCGCCGTCAGGCGGGCCTCGTCTGCGGACATGCCGTCTTCGCGGAGCTGGCGCTCGAGGAGCGCCACGTGGAGCTGCATCTCCTCGTCGACGATGCTGTCGACCTGTTGTTCTCGCCGCACTCGCGTCCAGAGTCGACGAGCGAGCGTGCGGAAGAATCCCATGGGTCTCCTTCGGTCAGGCCGTTTCAACCGGTTCATCCGTCTCGATGACGCGCGTGATCGCCGCGAAGACGCGTTGGAATTGCGACACCTCGGCGGTCAGCTGCTTTCGCCCCGCTCGTGTCAGGCGGTAGTAGCGTGCGCGGCGATTTTCAGCCGTCGTGCCCCAGGTCGCGCGCACCCATCCCCTGGCCAGCATCCGTTGGAGGGCGGGGTAGAGAGACCCTTCCTCGACGGTCAGGACATCTTCGGAGATCGACTGAATGGATCGTGCTATCTCGAAGCCATGCAGCTCATGATCGCGAGCGAGCGTCGTGAGGATAAGCAGGTAGAGCGTGCCGGGTGGAATCTGGTCGCGATGCACGGCGCCTCCTTGACATAGGTAGGCTATGCCCTATGACATAGCTAGCCTATGCCAGTTGGCGGCGTGGCGTCAACAGTCGCCCGTCGAGACACTCCGAGCGGACCAGGTGGTCCAGTTTCCAGTCACCAGCTCGACCGTGCCGTTTTGTCCGAACACCATCAATCGGTTGGCCACTTTGTCGATGAAGAACTGATCGTGACTGACTACCACGATCGCGCCGGGAAAATGAGCCAGGGCGCGCTCCATCACCTGGGTGCTCTTCAGGTCGAGATGGTTTGTCGGCTCGTCCAGCAGCACGACCGGTGCGCCCGACAGGAGCGTGAGCGCGAGGGCAGCACGATTGCGCCACCCACCTGAGAGCTGGTCGATTGGGAGACGCCGATGAGTATCGCTGAATCCCAGTTTGCTCAATACCGTGTCGATACGATGCTGATTGGTCCAGCCGTCCTGCAGCTCCACTTCGGCCGTCAGCGTTTCGTATTGCTTGAGCAACTGGTCGAGCTCGTCCCCTTCCGGTTGCTGCGACAACAGCTCCTCGGTGTGTCGGAGCTTGCGCACTGCCGTC
>JASLOY010000158.1 GCA_030745255.1 Vicinamibacterales bacterium | reverse complement strand
CCAACGATTGCAAATCGTCCAGCACCTGCCCGCTCAGCCGAACCGCTCGCACCGTGACGACATCAGCCGACCCCTGCCAGCCTCTCCGTCCCACCAACTGCTCAAACCGGCGGGCCTCGACGACAACGTCCTCAAGACCCAGCTGTCGCACGACCTCCCGCAAGAAGGCGGCCTTCCTCCCCTTCGATTCCACCATCCGCAGCCCCACCCGCGGCGAAGCCAGCTTCAGCGGCACAGCCGGGGACCCGCCGCCAGACCCAACATCCACCACCACCGGCTCCCCGGCAGGCAGGTATCGCGCGGCCACCAGCGGCTCCACCACCAGCCTGTCCAACCCGCTGTCATCGGTACCCAACCCAGTCAGATTCATCCGCCGGCTCCACCGCCGCAAGAGCTCCACATACGAAGCCAACGCCCCGGCCAGCGCCGCATCCACATCCACGCCAGCCAGTGCCGAGCGCTCTGCTATTCGCCCCACCAGGCCCCGCTCATCCATCACTTTCCTGCCGCATCTCCTTCGCCCGGCCCAACCCAGCGCCTCACATAAGCCCCAAGCACCGCCACCGCCGCGGCCGTCACCCCCGGCACCCGCCCAGCCTGCCCAAGGGTCTCCGGCACCACCTCATTGAGGCGTTCCGCTGCCTCCCGCGACAACCCTGGCACCGCCCCGAATGGGAAACCAGCCGGAATCCTCCGTCTCTCGTCCCGCTCGCGCCGCGCGACCGTGGCCTCCTGTCTTCTCAAATACCCCTCGTACTTGACGACGGTCTCCACACTCGACAGCTCCAAAGCGGCACTCTCTTTCCCAGTCTCTACCTCCACCACACCTTGCGACACCAGAGCCGCCAAACTCACCCCGGGCCGCTTCAGCACCTGTGACGCCGCCACGGTCCGCCCCTTCTCGCGCACATGCGCCGCACGCACGCGCTCGACATTCCGCTCGAACCGCCCGCGCCGTTCCTTGAACTGCTCCCAGCGCGCTTCACCTACGAGCCCAACCTCATGGCCACGACCCGTCAACCGCAGGTCGGCGTTGTCAATCCGAAGCAACAGCCGATGCTCTGCTCGCGACGTGAAGATTCGATACGGCTCCAGACACCCTCGCGTTGTCAGGTCATCCACCATGACCCCGAGATAGCCTTCCTCCCGTCCAAGCACCCAAGGCCCCAAGGCCCGCACCCTCCGAGCTGCGTTCACCCCCGCCACCAGGCCCTGGCCTGCCGCCTCCTCGTAACCCGACGTCCCGTTGATTTGCCCAGCCAGGTAGAGCCCTGATACCAGACGCGTCTCCAGCGTCCGCCGCAGCTCTGTCGGCTGGATGAAGTCGTATTCGACCGCGTAACCAGGGCGCAGCATCACCGCGTCCTCCAACCCAGGCAACGCCCGCACCACCTCCTGCTGCACCCCGTGCGGCAGGCTCATCGAACAGCCACTGACGTAGATCTCGGGAACGTCCAGCCCCTCCGGCTCCAGAAACAGCTGATGCCGCTCCCGGTCCGGGAACCGCATGACCTTGTCCTCGAGCGACGGACAGTACCGTGGCCCGATGCCTGAGATCTGTCCGTTGTAGAGCGGTGACCGGTCGAGGTTTCGCCGCACCAGCTCGTGAACTGCATCGTTGGTGTGCACCACGTGACAGCAGACTTGCGCTCGTTCGACCCTCCCGGTCATGAACGAAAACGGCACCGGTGGTTGATCACCCGGCTCCTCTTCGAACCGACTGAAGTCTATGCTCCGCCGGTCGAGACGCGGCGGCGTACCGGTCTTCAAGCGCCCCCACACCAACCCGAGCCGCTTCAGCGATTCGCCCAACACCCGCGACGCCGGCTCCCCGACCCGGCCAGCCGGACGTTGCACCGGCCCCACATGTACCAGCCCATTCAAGAAGGTCCCGGTCGTCACCACCACCGCTCGGCACCGGTACCGTGCTCCTCCTTCAAGCTCGAGACCAACCACCCGACCACCCTCCACCGCCACCGCCCCGGCTCGACCCACAATCCACCCGATGTTCGGCTCCCGCTCCAACCGCGCTCGCATCCATTCGCCGTACCGGCGCTTGTCGGCCTGCGCCCTCGGCGACCATACCGCCGGCCCCCGACTACGGTTCAGCAGCGTGAACTGAATTGCCGTCGCGTCGATCGCATGGCCCATCAGACCGCCCAGCGCGTCGATCTCCCGAACCAGATGCCCTTTCGCGGTCCCCCCGACCGCCGGGTTGCACGGCATCTGGGCCACTGTCTCGCGCGACAGCGTGCACACGGCGACCGTGCACCCCAGGCGCGCCACGGCATGCGCCGCCTCAACGCCTGCATGCCCGGCACCGATGACGATCACGTCGTAGTCAGAGGTCATTGCGATTCGGGAATCGAGATCCAGAGACCGGAGATCGGAACGGCGAAGCCCTTCAGCTTCCACCTGACTTCTGACCGCTGGGTTCTGACGTCTCGCGGATGCTCAGCGGAGACCGCTCACTTCCCAACACAGAACTGCTCGAAGATATGCCGCAACACGTCGTCCGGTGTTCGTTTGCCGGTCAGCTCGTCTAGCGCCGTCCGGCCCCGTTGCAGGTCCGCAAGGACGAACTCCTCCGCTGCTCCAGTCGCCGCCGCCTCTTCGGCCGCACCCAGCGCCTCACCGACCCGCTCCAGCAGCCCGATATGTCGACTGTTGGCCACTGGCGGAGTGTCGCGTAGCGACTCACCATCAGTTAGCACATCCCGCAGCGTCTCCCGCAGCCGATCGAGCCCCTCCCCCGACCGCGCCGAAACCTCGACGACCGCCGTTCCGGGCGCGAGCGGTACCGACCCTAATGCCCAGCTCGCCGGCGCATCCATCTTGTTCACCGCCACGACACGGCGCAGGGGAGCCGTCTCCTCCAGGACCGCCACATCCTCCGGGTCGAGCGGGCCCGACCGATCAAGCACCACGACCGCCGCCGATGCGACGCCGAGAGCTTGCCGCGCCCGCCACACGCCCTCTTCCTCCACCGGGTCGCGCGCAGGCCGAATTCCGGCCGAATCGACGAGGGTCACCGCCAACCCGTCCAGATCGGTCACCTCTGTCACCAGATCTCGCGTCGTCCCTGCCACCGGTGTAACGATCGCTCGCCCCACCCCCAGCAGCTCGTTGAACAGCGTCGATTTGCCCACGTTCGGCTTCCCAAGGATGACGACCTGGCATCCTTCTCGGATCAGCCTCCCCCGGGCCGCACCGTTCAGCAGGGCCTCGACCTGCCCCCGGATCGCACCAGCAACATGGACCACCTCGCCGGCCTCCACGAAGTGATACCCCTCGGCGGGAAAATCCAACGACGCCTCCAAGCGGGCAATCAGGTCGAACAGCTGGCGGTCGAGCTCTCTGATCCGGGCCGTCACGGTACCCTCCAGCTGGTCGAAGGCGACGCGCGCCTGCAGCGGCGTCACCGCCTCGACGAGATCGGCGACCGCCTCGGCCTGCACCAGATCCAGACGGCCGTTCAGATACGCCCGGAGTGTGAACTCGCCCGGCTCGGCCAACCGCGCTCCAGCGGCGCGGGCCAGTGTGACGATTCGGCTCAGCAGCACTGGGCTGCCGTGGGCGCTTATCTCGACCACGTCATCGCCGGTGTAGGACCCGGGGCGCGGAAAGGAGGTCGCCACCACCTGGTCGACCGCGATGGACACAGCGGCCGACTGGTCGACGATGCGGGCGAGGGTCGCATGACGCGGGCGCAGCGGTGCCGATCGATCGAGCAGCGCCCCCGCGATAGTCGACGCACCCGGACCGCTCAGACGCACCACACCCAGCCCGCCCCGACCGGGCGGGGTAGCAACCGCGACGATCGTGTCGTCGGGGGTGAACACTTTAGCGAGAGCCTCTCAAGGAGGCAGAAGTCAGGAGGTGGAAGTTACGCCGACGTTGATTAGCAGCCTGCCATGCCTGCTGTCAACTCTCGTTGACCGATATCAGAACGGTCTTCAGGAAGGCATCGCCAACGCTCTCCGAGGACACGGTCGGGTCCTCGGCCACCACTAGGTGCACAAGCCGCCGGGCATACGGATTCAGCGGCCCGATCTCCTGGGTCTCACCGGTCGTCCGGGCCCGCTCCGCCAGCAGCGCCGCCGTCTGTTTGAGCTCGTTGTCCTTGCCCCTCCGGTAATCCAAACAATCGACGACAATGTGGCCCTGGGTGTGCTCGCTACGAAACACCGCATTGACGATGTGTTGCAGCGCATCGAGCCCGGCGCCCTTGCGGCGCAACAGCAGTTCGCCCTCGTCGCCATCGACCGTCACCCGCGTCCCGTCCTCGATCGCCGTGCACGTCACCGTCACCGACAGCCCCATGGCGGTCGTCACGGCCTCGACAAATGTCGCCATCCGGGTTTCAAGATCGGTCGTCACTGCGCACCTCGTTGTCTCGTCACTGGCTACCCTTGCTGCGGCCCCGCCGCGACCCCTTACCGTGACGCGGCTTTTTCGCCGGCGGCGTCTTCGCTGCGACCCCGTCGCCCGCCGGCTCGGAGCCTCCAGTGCCGACCTCGGCTATCTTCTTGACCTGCCGTTCGGCCGGTGGCCGCACGCTGTGCGGTCGCGGTGGCCCGGCAATCCGGTTCGTCACCAGTTGCTGACCGATGCCGATGACGTTACTTGTCAACCAATAGATCACCAGGCCACTCGGCGCAGCCAGGAACATGAATGTGAACACGACCGGCATCAGCATCATGATCTTCTGCTGTGTCGGGTCGGCACCCGAAGGCTGCAACCGCTGCTGGAAGACCATGGAGGCCCCCATGATGATCGGGGTCACATAGAGCGGGTCACTCACCGACAGGTCGGTGATCCAGAGGATGAACGGCGCGCCTCGAAGCTCGACCGCTGCCGACAGCAGTCGAAAGAACGCGAACAGTATCGGCATCGTGGCCAGCATCGGCAGACACCCGCTTGCGGGGTTGGCGCCGTGCTTTCGATACAGCTCCATCACTTCCTGGTTCATCTTCTGCTTCGCCGGGTCGGTCGTCTTCAAATTGGCGTAGCGGGCCTGGATCGCTTTCATCTCCGGCTGCAACTCCTGCATCTTTCGCATCGACACCACACTTTTGTGGCGCAGTGGGAAGATGAGGATGTTGATCAGCACGGTGAGCAGAATGATCGACCAGCCGTAGTTCCCGACGAACCCGTAAATCCATTTCAGGGTCTGGTGCAGCGGCACGACGATGAGCGACAGGAACCCGAAGTTGATCGCCCGCACGAGATCCGGATGCGCGGCACGCAGTAGGTCGAAGTCCTTCGGCCCGATGAAGACTGGCAGCTCGTCTCCGCCCGGTTCGATCGTCAGATCGAACGCCACGAGATCGTGATCGAGACCGACGGCCGACACCGGACTGTAGTCGACCCTGCTCTCTCGCATGCCGGGCAGCACTGCGGCCAGAAAGTAGTGGTTGTCGACCCCGACGAATTCCAGTTGGCCCTCGTAGGTCGGCTGCTCCTGCAGATTCGCCGGTTGCGCCCGGTAGATGTCATCCTCTTGCAGCAAGCCGTCCTGGAAGACCCTGCCAAAGAGCACCGCCCCGGGGAACTGTCTCATGGCCATTCGCGACCCACCCGTCCGGACACCTCCGAGGGCCGGGCCCCACCGGATCGTCAGCGGTTGGGCGCCTGCCGGCGTGGTGACCGAGGCGGTGAAGCCGACGACATACGGCTGGTCGAGCGATGCGTGGAAGGTGAACTCTTTCCGCGCCCGCAGACCGGAGCTGTCCTCGAACTCGAAGACCAGTGTCGCCTGGTCGGCCGTCAGCTGAAGCCGTTCGGCGGACGGGCGAAACAACGCGTTGTCGAGCCGGTTCGTCAGCTCGGGGTCCTCGGGCACCACCAGCGAGAACGGCCAGGCCTGACCGGGCTCGACCTCCGGTGGCACCAACTCGACCGAACCGCCAATGTCGTCCTCAAATTGCTTGAGCTGCCAGCTCACCAGCTCGGCGCCCCGATTGGCGAACACGGCTCGCACGAACTCGCTTTCAACGACGATGTCCCGTGGTGCAGAGTCCGACACGACGGGTTCGAACGACGCGGTCTCCTCCGCGTTGCCCGCCGGCGAGGCCACTTCGCCGGCACCCGGCAGCACCGTGGGCGCCGGCGCCGCAGCCTGAGTGTCTACCGCCGGAGCAGGTTCGGTTACACCAGTGGGCGCGGCGGGCGAGACAGCCGGATCGACACCGATCGGTTCACCCGGCACCGGCTGCGGACCGACCCAGCGTTGGTAGATCACCAGCACCAGAAAAGAGAGAAACACCGCGAGCAGGACTCGACGTTCCATGGCAGATCAGACGCGGCGACCGGGACGACTATCCAGCGGCGGAACCGGGTCGTGGCCCCCCGTATGAAATGGCTGACAGCGGGCGAGTCGACCAAGAGTGAGCCAGAACCCACGCACACTGCCGTGTCGTCGCACCGCCTCCTCGGCATAGTGCGAGCAGGTTGGTTCGAACCTGCACGACCCGGCGAACAGTGGGGACAACAGAACCCGGTAGCCTCTGAGGAGAAAGAGCCAGACCGGAATCAGCAACTCGTCCAGACGCCGCAGCGCACCGCCGATCCCCGGCAGTCGACGTTCACGACGAGCTGTGCGCCCGGACCTGGCGACGAAGCGTGCGGCGATAGTCGTCCAGCAAGTCGACAAAGGGAGCATCCAGGAATTCACGCCGTGGCAGGATGACGAGGTCGAGACCAGCCGCCGGCTTGTGATGTCGGTAGAGTTCGCGCACGCGCCGCTTCGAACGATTGCGCCGAACCGCCTTGCCCAAACGCCGCGGCGCGACGATTCCCAGTCGACTGAGCGCGCGTCCGCCGGGCAGCCCGAGGAGCGTCATATACCGCCCGCTCGTCCGAACTCCACGCTGTTGTACCCGCAGGAACTCGGGGCGCCGTCGAATGCGCTCCTCGCGTGTCAGCGTCCGAGCCGCGATTGGCTGATCCACGACTCCATTTCGTGTCGGCGGCACTGCCTCGACGTCTTCCAGAGAGCGTGCCCGTGCCTGCCCCCCGGATCGTGGGGCTGCACCAAGGGCAGCCAACCAATGCGGCGCCGACCATTCTCTGGGCGTTTTGAGGCGCTGCGTCGTGGGTACCTACCCGGAGACGGTCAAACGGTGGCGCCCCTTCGCCCGCCGCCTGCTGAGCACCCGGCGACCGCCCGGCGTGCTCATCCTGGCACGGAAGCCGTGCGTCTTCTTGCGGTGGCGACGATTTGGTTGAAACGTGCGCTTCATCTAAAACCGGCTCCTCAGTCCTCAGTGATAATGAGAACTCATAATCATAACGAAGGCTCTGCGCGGGTGTCAACGATCTGGTCATACAGCACGCTCTAGCCTCTTCCGCCCGACCACACCCTCTGTCGCCGCGACGTCAATCAGCGTCATCCGGGTCGTCCCGGCCGGCATTGCGGCCCGGACTCGCGCTGTGTTACAGTCCGGTTCCTGCGGCCCGGCCACAGGCTCCCCCTTCCGAAGTTTTCCACAACTGTGGAAAAAAATGTGGAAAGTCCTTGAATTCGTGAAGCTGCCGGTGTTCTCGGCACCGGATGCATCGTCCCTTGGTGTCACGATCAACACATTTGTGCGCATTTATACGCTATTTTCCGGTGTTTGGCCCCTCCAGCTGGCCTCAGGGGTCTCCCCGGTCGCCAATCTAGCGGTTCCGGTGACATCCGCCCGAGTAGCCTCTCAGCCTGTTTGATCGCCGATCCGAGTGTCTCCGATGGCCGGCAATGTTTGGGAGCAGATTCTCGCTCGCATCGAAACAAAGGTGAACCGCCACAGCTTTTACACGTGGTTCAAGCCGACCC
>JASLOY010000157.1 GCA_030745255.1 Vicinamibacterales bacterium | reverse complement strand
GGCCGATGGCCGGGCGCACGTGGACCGGGGTGCCGCGCTGCTGCAGGTCACGGACCTTCCTGAGCGGGTCGACGCCGTGGGCAGGTATCTAGACCGCGTTACCCGGCGAGCAGGACGACAGGTTCGCATCGAGACGCGCATCATCGAGGTCGCGCTCGCCGATGCGTCTTCCTCCGGGCTCGATTGGAATGCGCTGAGTCGCCTGACGCCCACGTTGCTAGGAGTCGACGGCAGGTCGATTCGTCCGGTCCTTGCGACCCGTGCCGATGTCGAGCGGTTCCTGGAAGCGCTCGAACAGCAAGGGGCAGTCACGACGCTCTCGCATCCGAGTGTGGTCACGATGAACAACGAGCCGGTCGTCGTTCGGGTCGATTCCAGACCGCTGCCGGTCGCCGCAGCGACTGGGCTGGCCGTGGGGCCCGTAACCGCGGGTGTGGTCCTCTCGATGACGCCACAGGTTGGCCTCGACGGACGGGTCACGTTGAGCGTGACCCCGAGCGTGACGACGGCAACCGGTCTGACGCCGTCCGCGCGCGGAGCATCGGTTCCCACATTGACGGTTAGGGAGACCGACACGCTTCTTCGGGTACGCGACGGCGAGACTGCCGTGCTGACCGGCTGGCTGCATCGAGTGGGGCCGATCGCCGCCGGTGCGGTGGACACCCAGACTCCGGAGGAGACCTCGGAGGAGACGCCAGTCGAGCTTGCGCCCGCACCTGCCCCGCGTCTCACCGACCTCGTGATTCTGCTCACGCCCACAGTGGTCGACGGCGCGTAACGCGATACGAGGAGCACCGCGATGTACGAGGAGTATTACGGTTTCACTGAGAAGCCCTTCAGTCTGACGCCGGATCCGAGATTCCTGTTTTGTAGCGAGACCCACGCCGGCGCGTTCGAGCTGCTCGAATACGCGATGCACCGGCGAGAGGGTTTTGTCGTCATCACCGGGGACATCGGCACCGGCAAGACCACCTTGTGTCGGGCGCTGCTCGACCGACTCGACCGACAGACCTTCAGCGCGCTGCTGCTCAACCCCTTTCTGTCGGAGACCGATCTGATCAAGGTCATCCTGCAGGATTTTGGTGTGGTCTCGCGAATTGAGCTCAAGCACGGCCAGATGAGCCAGGTCAGCAAGCAGACGCTGATCGACACGCTCAACGATTTTCTGCTGTCCCTCTTGCCTCTCGGTGCCTGCGCCATGGTCATCGTCGATGAGGCACAGAACCTGCCGCCGCAGGTCCTCGAGCAGCTTCGGATTCTCTCGAACCTCGAAACCGACAAGGAAAAGCTCCTGCAGATCGTGCTCGTGGGCCAACCTGGCCTGAGCACCACGCTTCGCACGCCCGAGCTCCGACAGCTGGCGCAGCGAGTGTCGATCAAGCACGAGCTGCGGCCGCTGACTCCAGACGAGGTGACGGCCTACCTCATCCATCGCCTGACCGTGGCGGGTGGCGGGTCCTCGGTCATCTTCCGGCCACGGGCGCTCGAGACGATTCACCGGTTGTCGCAGGGAATTCCGCGGGTGATCAACTTACTGTGCGACCGTGCCTTGCTGGCCGGGTTCGCGGCCCGCACCAACGTCATCGATGCCGATCTCGTGAGCACCGCGTCCGAAAGTCTCGAGCTGCCGATGGCCACGGAGGCCGTGCCCCCACTTCGGGCCCGGCTGCGTCGCCGGGTCGCCGCGGCGGCGATGGCACTGGGGCTGTCGGTCCTGGTCGGCACGGCGAGCGCAGGACTGGGGTATCTTGTGTCAGAGGGATACCGCCTGAAGATGACCGATCACTTCCCGTTGATCGCCCTACAGCAACCGGTCGACCCGTCCTCGGGGTCCGGTGACACCGAAACGGTGACCGAACCGTCTTCTGAACGATGAGCACGTTGCTCGATTCGCTGCGCCGGGCCAAGCAGGCAGAAGCGGCGTCATCGTCGACTGGTGGCGGGCGGCAGGTCGACGCGATTCTGTCGACTCTGGGCTATACGCGGCGGCAGCGCCAGTTCCGGGTCCTTCGCACCATGGGCGGTGGTGTCGTCGTGGGGCTGGTCGCCCTGCTGGCGTGGGTCATCTGGGAGCGCCCGGCCTCGATGCCGCAGGGCACGGAGGTCGCTGCCGATCTGATGGTGGACGAAGCGGGGGTGCCGGTCCCGGCCCCTACGCCGGAGGGTGCGGCTGAGCCTGTCGCTTTATCGGCTCCGCTCAGCGCCCCGGTCCGAGAACAGATGGTCGACTCCGTCGGTGACACCGTGCCGCCTCCGGATCCGGACATCATGCTTCCGGTCGCGCCCACAGACGCGACGCCATCCGGCGAGCAAGTCGAGAGGCCGTCTCCTTTCGCAGCACCCGAAGCTGCCGATGCACCCGAAGAGCCCGAGGAAGCAAGGACTGACGATCGCGACCCGCTATCCGGCGCTCGCGACGAAGAGGCCGCGAGTGCACCAGGGGTACCTGCCGACGACCTGCCGCCCCGCGTCGTCGACACCCTGGACACACCGGAGGCGCCGGTTGCTACATCAGCTGTGCTCGGCGACCTCGAGCCGCCGCCGGTGCCGTTCATCGAGCGTGGACCGGTGGTGTCGGACGTGTTCACCGAGGCGCTGGCGCTGCAGCAGGGCGGCGACATTGGCGGCGCGATTTCCGAATATCAGTTGCTCCTGTCCGAGGGTGCGGGGAGCGCGCAGGTGCACAACAACCTGGGGCTGCTGTATCAGGAGCAGAACCGGCCCGACGATGCGGCGCGGGAGTTTCAGCGGGCGATCGCCCTTGACCCTCGACACTCGAAGGCCCACAACAATCTGGGCGTCGTCCGCATGCGGCAGGCGCGATATGAGGACGCGGCGGCGGCGTTTCGCGATGCCCGTCTGTTCGACGGCGCGAACCTCGACGCATGGGTCAACCTGGCCCTGGCGCTGCAGGCGGCTGGCGACGCGGCCGCCGCCAGGAGCATGCTGGTCGATGCGTTGTCGGTCGACGATCGGCACGGGTCCACGCACTACAATCTTGCGCGCCTGTT
Source organism: Vicinamibacterales bacterium (assembly GCA_030745255.1). Taxonomy (GTDB): domain Bacteria; phylum Acidobacteriota; class Vicinamibacteria; order Vicinamibacterales; family UBA8438; genus NP936. The sequence continues at coordinate 4,809 of JASLOY010000157.1, read as the reverse complement.
CGAGCTCGACGGCGACGTTTCGCGCGCCGTCGAGCACTATGGACGGTTCGTCGAATACAGCGGCGCAGAGCACGCTGACCTTGTTGCGGTCGTGCGAAGCCGGATCGAAGCGCTGGCCGTTCGCCGCTAGCTGGCGCGCCCAATAAACGGAATCCCGCCCCACGACGTATTCAGGACAAGACGGCAGTCGAGATACCCATGGCCCTGATCGAAACGCGAGACCTGTGGAAGACCTACATCATGGGCAGCGAGGAGATCCATGCCCTGCAGGGGGTCTCCATGCAGATCGAGCGTGGTGAGTACGTTGCGATCATGGGTCCGTCCGGTTCCGGCAAGTCCACCCTGATGAACCTGATCGGATGCCTCGACACGCCTAGCCGGGGCAGCTACCTGCTCAATGATCAGCAAGTGCGGGAAATGGACGACGACGAGCTGGCTCGGATTCGCAACGAGGAGATCGGTTTCGTCTTCCAGACGTTCAACTTGCTTCCGCGGGCCACCGCGTTGCACAACGTGGAGCTTCCGCTGATCTACGCCGGTGTTCCCGGGCCCGTCCGTCGCACCCGGGCGCTCGAAGCGCTAGACCGAGTCGAGCTCGGCAACCGTGTCACGCATAGGCCAAACGAGCTGTCTGGCGGTCAGCGCCAGCGTGTCGCGGTCGCGCGCGCCCTGGTCAACGATCCGTCGATCCTCTTGGCCGACGAACCGACCGGAAATCTCGACTCGAAGACCGGCCTGGAGATCATGACGTTGTTCGAGCGTCTGCACGCGACAGGGAACACCATCATCCTGATCACACACGAGGCGGATGTCGCCGCATATGCCCACCGCGTCGTTCATTTACGCGACGGTCAGATTGAGCGGGACGTGCGACAGTCCCACCGCTCACCCGCCATGGGCGTCACGACCTAAGCCCGCGTTGCGCGCTCAGACAGGGAACTGAGAAGTCAGAAGAAAACTGACTGGCTGTCGCCGGCATCAACTTGGCAGGCCAGGTCGAATCGGACAGACGTGTGTCCGTTGAAGACGGCGAAGCCCACCGACAATCTTCTGCCTCCTGTCTCCTCCTGCTGACTTCTGACTTCTGACTTCTAGGGCATTCCGTATCACACCCTCGCCCAGTGACCTGGCGCCACTTCACGCAAGGGCGACGCCTCGTCTTCCATCACCCCTGCGTCGGATGCCTCCGATTCCTCTGCGCTCGACCCGGTGGCCGCAGCGAGCAGCGTGCGGGTGTAGGGGTGGCGCGGGGCGGCGAATACCGCCGAGGTCGCGGCCGTTTCGACGATCAGTCCCGCCCGCATCACCGCGACGCGGGCCGTCATATGTCGCACGAGACGCAGGTCGTGGGTAATGAAGAGCAGCGCGAGGTTCAGGTCACGCTGAAACCGCATCAAGAGGTTGACGATCTGCGCGCCAACTGAGGCGTCGAGCGCCGAAACCGGCTCATCGAGCACCACGAGCCGTGGTCCCAGGGCCAGTGCCCGCGCCAGCGCGATCCGCTGCCGCTGTCCGCCGCTCAGCTCGCCCGGTCGTCGCCCGAGGTGGGCAGGGTCCAGTCCTACCTGGTGCAGAAGTTCCTCCACACGGGTCTGTCGGTTCGCGGCCGTGCCGATGCGATGGACGACGAGCGGTTCGGCGACGCTCTCGCCGACCGGAAGTCGTGGGTTCAACGACTCGTAGGGATCTTGAAACACCGGCTGGATGGCACGGCGCAGGGCCCGCAACCGATGGCGCGACATCGAGCCGATCGCTTCACCGTCGAACCGGATCTCGCCGGCCGTCGGTGTCGTCAGACGCAGGATGCAGCGTGCCGCCGTGGTCTTGCCGCTGCCAGACTCTCCCACCAGCCCGAAGCTCTCTCCCTCGCCCACGGTGAAGCTGACGTCGTTCACCGCGCGGACCTCCACCGTCGGTTGTAGAGGACGCCGTTGCACGAACCGCTTGACCAGTCCCTCGACCTCGAGCAGCGGCATGGTCAGGGTCCGGGTCCGGCTCGCTCGGCGTCGGTGGCGTCGGGAGGCACGAGCCGCGCCGGGTCGTGCAGGTGACACCGGGTGACGCCCTCGGTGCCGACCATCCACGGTTCCGGCATGACGGTCTCGCAGGTCTCCAACCGCTCGGGACAGCGTGGCGCGAAAGCACAGGCCGGAGCCAGCTCGCCCAGACGGGGTGGTGAGCCCTCGATCCCCGGTAGCGGGACCCCGGGCGCACTGCTCGGCACTGACGCCAGGAGTCCGCGAGTGTAGGGATGTCTTGGTGTGTCCAGGACCGCCCGCGCGGGACCCTCTTCTATGATCTGCCCGGCATACATCACGGCGACACGGTCGGCGCAGGCGCCGACCACCGCCAGGTCGTGACTGATGAGCAACAGCGAGAGGTTTTGGCGCCCAACGAGATCCCGGAGGAGATCGACAATCTTGGATTGCGTGGTGGCATCGAGCCCGGTGGTTGGCTCGTCGGCGATGAGCAGCGCAGGATTGCCGGCAAGGGCGAGGGCAATCATGGCACGTTGGCGCAGTCCACCGGACAGCTGGTGCGGATAGTCAGTGGCGCGTCGCTCCGGGTCCTGGATCCGGGCCAGGTCCAGGAGCTCCAGCATCCGGGCGCGCAACCCGGGTCGTGGCGCGGCGCCGTGCGCCAGGAGCGTGTCGATGATCTGGTCTCCGATCGTGAACACCGGGTTGAGGGCTGTGCCCGGGTCCTGCAAGACCAGTGCGATCTCGCGACCCCGTATCTGGTGTAGCCGTCTCTCGTCGAGCCTGACCAGGTCTTGACCTTTCCAGAGGATGGACCCGCCGCTGATCCGTCCCGGTGGGTGTATCAGTCGCAACAGCGAGAGTGCGGTGACCGATTTACCGCTGCCGGACTCACCGACCAGCGCAAGCGATTCGCCCGCGCGGATCGCGAAACTGACCGCGCGCACTGCCGGCGCCTCGCGACCGCCGAGGTCGAAGACGGTCGTCAAACGGTCGACCTGTAGCACCACAGGCGCCCCCGTGGCAGGCGGATCCCGATCGTCTCGCATCCCGTCGGTTGTGCTCTTGGACACCCCGTGCAGGTGCGTGAAGATGGTGGCGCAGCCCCCAGGCCTGCTCCACTCTCCTGCCTCCTGCCTCCTGTCTCCGTGGGGGTTCGCTAGCTCCCCTCCTCGCGATATTCGCCGAATACGGCGCGAAGTGTATCGGCAATCTCGCCCACGGTGGCCAAGCTTTCGACCGCAGCGATGATGGGCGGCACCAGATTCGTGTCGTCCCGCGCGGCGCGGGTCACCGCGTCGAGCGCCTGGCGCATTTCGGTCTCGTCCCGTGATGCCCGCAGGCGGGCGACCCGCTCACGCTGGTCATGCTCGACGGATGGGTCGATGCGCAAGACTTCCATGTTCAGCGGGGCGTCATCGGTGGAGCGATTCACGCCGACTACGACACGATCACCGTCGTCGACGGCCTGCTGGTCTCGATAGGCCGACTCCTGAATCTGACGCTGAATCGCCCCGCGCTCGATCGCTGCCAGGGTGCCGCCGCCGTCCGCGATCTGATCGAGGAGCGCCGTCACGCCCTGTTCAATCGCGTCGGTGAGCGACTCGATCGCGTACGAGCCGGCAACCGGGTCGACGGTGTTGACGACGCCGGTCTCGGCGGCGATGACCTGCTGCGTCCTCAGGGCAATCTGGGCCGAGGTCTCCGTCGGGAGTCCCAGCGCTTCGTCACGGCCATTGCAGTGGAGCGACTGGGTGCCGCCAAGGACCGCCGCCATTGCCTGCAGCGCCACCCGGACGATGTTGTTGTCCGGTTGTTGGGCCGTCAGCGTGCTGCCGGCAGTCTGTGTGTGAAACCGTAGCTGCTGCGCACGCGCCTCAGTGGCGCCAAACCGGTCGCGCATCAGATGCGCCCACAATCGTCGGGCTGCGCGAAACTTCGCGATCTCCTCGAGGAAGTTGTTGTGGGCCGCGAAGAAGAAGGACAGCCGGCGACCGAACACGTTCACGTCGAGCCCGGCCTCCATGGCTGCTTCCACGTAGGCGATCGCGTGGGCAAAGGTGAACGCGACTTCCTGGATCGCCGTCGCGCCCGCCTCCCGGATGTGATAGCCGCTGATCGATATCGGATGCCATCCAGGCAGCTCGGCGCCGCAGTAGGCGACGACGTCGGTCACGATCCGCAGCGACGGTCTTGGCGGAAATATGTAGGTACCGCGCGCCACATATTCCTTCAGGATGTCGTTTTGCAGCGTCCCGGCGGTTGCGTTGGGCTCGACACCCTGACGACGTGCCGCAGCCACATACAGCGCGAGGAGGATGATGGCCGTGGCGTTGATCGTCATCGACGTCGAGATGCGGTCGAGCGGGATTCCGTCGAAGAGCAGACTCATGTCTTCGACCGAATCGATCGCGACGCCGACGCGTCCGACCTCGCCGCGCGCGAGGGTGTGGTCGGAGTCGTACCCGATCTGCGTCGGGAGATCGAAGGCGACACTGAGACCGCTGACACCCTGGTCGATCAGATATCGATAGCGCCGGTTCGATTCAGCCGCGCTGCCAAAGCCGGCGTATTGCCGCATCGTCCAGAGTCGGCCGCGATACATCGTAGGGTAAATGCCACGGGTGAACGGAAAGTCGCCGGGGGATCCGAGCGCGTCGTCGGGGGTCCAGTCGTGCACGTCTTCAGGGGTGACGGCCTTCGATTCCATTGCAGTGCGATTGTAGTAGATACAGGACTCGGGGATCGGGTTCTGGGAGATCGGCATCAGGAATTGGCGCCCACGTCTGTCTGGAGTCGGCGAAACCAACCCCGGATCCCCGTCTCCGGA